>NZ_FR890711.1:4129-49983 GCF_000435935.1 Ruminococcus sp. CAG:57
GGGATACCATACATAAGAACGCCGCCTGCTGTATGGAATGCCTCATAGATAGTTACGTCATAACCAAGCTTAGCAAGGTCGCCTGCAACTGTAAGGCTTGAAGGACCACCGCCGACAACAGCTACCTTATGACCGTTTGGCTCAGCCTTTTCAACTGCAACTGCCTTGTCCATCATATAGTCTGCACAGAATCTCTCAAGTCTGCCTATACCAACAGGCTCACCCTTGATACCTCTTACGCACTTGCCCTCACACTGATGCTCCTGTGGACATACACGTCCGCAAACAGCCGGCAGAGCATTTGTTGTTTTGATGATAGCATAAGCTTCTTCAAACTTGCCCTCTGCTACCTTTGCGATAAACTCAGGAATCCTAACGCTTACAGGACATCCTGTCATACAAGGCTTGTGCTTGCAGTTAAGACATCTCTGAGCTTCTTCTATAGCCTGCTCAGGGGTGTAACCCAAAGTAACTTCCTTGAAGTTTCTAGCTCTTACCTTTGGCTCCTGCTCTGCGATAGGAGTCTTTGTCAAACTCATATTAGCCATTATCTTACACCTCCAGTAAGTCTGCACAAGTGAGCCTTTTCCTGCTCCTTATAAGTTGAGTTTCTTCTCATAAGCTCGTCGAAATCTACCTTCTGACCGTCAAAGTCAGGACCGTCAACGCAAGCATACTTGATCTTGCCGTCAACAGTTACACGACATCCGCCGCACATTCCTGTGCCGTCGATCATGATAGGGTTGAGTGAAACGAGAGTCTTGATATCATAAGGCTTTGTTACCTTGCAAACGAACTTCATCATTGGAACTGGTCCGATAGCGATAACCTCGTCAAACTTAGCACCACCGTCAATAAGCTCCTGAAGCTTGTTTGTAACAAATCCGTGATAGCCGTATGAACCGTCGTCTGTACAGATATGAAGATGTGAAGAAGCCTTGCCCATTTCGTCCTCGAGGATAACGATATCCTTGCTTCTGAAGCCTGCGATAAGATCAACTTCAACGCCCATGTTATGGAGCTTCTTAGCCTGTGGATAAGCGATAGCACAACCAACGCCTCCGCCTACTACTGCAACTCTCTTGATACCCTCGTCATACTCTGTAGCAACGCCGAGAGGACCAACAACGTCATGGATATAGTCGCCCTCATTAAGTCTTGCAAGCTCAGTTGTAGATGCACCTACTACCTGGAAAATAATTGTGATCGTGCCCTTTTCTCTATCATAGTCAGCGATAGTAAGCGGAACACGCTCGCCCTTCTCATCAACTCTGTAGATGATGAACTGACCAGCCTCAGCCTTAGCGGCAATGTAAGGTGCGTCGATCTCCATAAGAACAACAGCGTCGTTGAGCTGTCTTCTTGTTACGATTTTGTACACTAAAATCCCTCCCTGAATAATTAGCAAAATAATATTGTTTTAGGCAAATAATACAAAAACATTTTCTATTATCGCCTTACAGCATATAACATTATACTATATTTAAAAAGAAATTTCAATAGTTTTTTGTTTACTTCCATAAATTTTATAATAATATATCACAATTTGTTTACATTTAACATACCATAATTTATATATCACATATCATTTTACAGATGTATCAAGTTTATCAAAAGCAATTTCGATACACTCCTGCTCCTGAACACCTCTATCACTGCCACCAAACAAGCTTGCATAGCCGTAGACCGCCGCTCCTGCGTAGTTATAACTAACTACAGCGTCATTTATCTGCCTGCCGATAATGCCGATATTTTCAGAAAATTCACTCTCGCTGTCTATCTTATATACTCCCAGACCTGCCACCAGCGTAACATCAGTTGTGCAGATATCAGCCCACTGCTGTAGGGTGTCCTCATAAGGCTTGACAGAATTTTCATAACCGAAGTATATCTGCGGACAAATGTAGTCTATATACCCCTCCTCACTACACCACTTTTTCACATCAGCGTACATATACTCATAGTTATTTTCCATATTTCCCTGAGGTGAAACTCCCACGAGGATATCCTTATCCACTGCTTTTACCGCACTGTATATCTCCCCCACCATAAGGGAGATATTGTTCAGCCGCCACTGTGAAAGATCATCAAACTCCGTCTGGGCAGAAAAGCACTGTGCGTCAAAGTCCTCAGCCGTTGTGGGATAAAAATAATCGTCGAAGTGCAAGCCGTCAATATCATAATTTTCTGCAAGCTCCGCTGCACCCTCTGCTATAAGCTGTCTTACCTCATCATAAGCAGGATCGAGCCACAAATGGCTGTCGTCATCAACCTGTTCCAGGTAGCCGTCGCCCTCGTCATACCACTTTTTCAGAAGAAAGCTATCGTCATAATTCTGAAAACACTCCTCATTCTCACACCTGAGAGGGTTTATCCATGCGTGAAAAGACAGTCCCTTGTCATGTGCGGTCTGTATCATGACTTCAAGTGGGTCAAAGCCGCCCTGCTCCCCTGCCATGCCTGTTATATATCTTGATGCAGGATAAAGTTCCGAGTCATATATAGCGTCCCCGAAAGGTCTGACGTGAACATACAGCGTATTACAACCTATGCTCAAAGCATTTTCACACGCCTGAGAAAAGTTCTCACGAAACTCCTCGGCACTTTTCCCGGTGAGCATATCAGCAAGGTCAATATAGGATATCCATATAGCTTTCTGCACAGTATAATTAAGCTTGTGTGACGTTTCCGCATCAGTGTAGTTTTTCTCTCCGCACACAGGTATCACCGATGCTTTTTCCATAGTCACAAGCCTGTCCCTCTGAGAATTTACCTCACCTCCGCAGGAGCAAAGGGTCACAAAGCACATAAGTAAAGTAAGAATTTTTTTCAAGAATATCAGTCCTCCGAATAAGTCATCAATGAATTATACTATTCTTATTGGACAAATATTCAATCAGTATTCAAAAGAAAAAAAAGAACGGACAGAAAAACCGTCCGTTCTTGGTAAACATATTTGCAGACTATGGAAGAAGTCTGTTGATATCTCTTGGGAACAGTGATGTTTCCCTGATGTTGTTCTTGTTAAGAAGCTTCATGAGAAGTCTTTCAAGACCGATACCAAGTCCACCGTGAGGTGGCAGACCATACTTGTGAGCCTCAAGATAGTTCTTGAAGTCAGCAGGGTCAAGTCCCTGAGCCTTCATCTTCTCTACCTGCTCGTTATAATCGTGTATTCTCTGACCGCCCGAAGTAATTTCAAGTCCTCTGAACAACAGATCAAACTTGTATGCTTCTCTTGGGTCTTCTCTGGAGTTCATTGCATAGAACGGAGGCTTCGATGATGGGAAGTGTGTAACAAAGATAAAGTCTGAATCGTACTTTTCCTTGGCATACTTGCCGAGGTTTACCTCGTCCTCCGGGTCAAGGTCGAACTTCTTGCCGCTTCCCTCGCCGCCTCTCAGCAGTTCGATAGCGTCAGCGAACTTGATAGACGGAACTTCCTTTATCTCAGGAACATCAGCGTCAAGTATCTTCAACTCGTTCTGATAGTTCTCCTTGATATACTCGAAAATGGACTTGAGCATTGCGATCTCCATTTTCATAACGTCATACATACTGTCGATATAGCCCATTTCAAAATCAAGACCGATATACTCGTTGATATGACGTGAAGTAGCGTGCTTTTCAGCTCTGTAAACAGGTGCTATCTCATAAACTCTGTCAAAGAATGCCACAGCCATTTGCTTATAGAACTGCGGTGACTGGTTAAGGAACGCAGACTTGCCGAAATAGTCAAGGCGGAAAATGTTAGCGCCGCCCTCAGCACCCTGAGCAACAATCTTTGGCGAGTGTATCTCAGTGAAGTTGTTTGCCTGCATGAACTTGTGCATACCCTGAACAAGACCCTCCTGGAGCTTGAATATAGCTCTCTCATAAGGGTTTCTCAGCGATGCGGCACGGTTGTCAAGATTTACTTCTATTGTGCAGTTAAGTCTGCCCTGTGATATCTTCAAAGGCAGTTCAGCGGCGTTTGTGGAGATAAGCTTGATAGAATTAAGCTCTATTTCAAGACCATTGAAATCCTTAGGGTTTTCCTTGACGATACCCTTTACGTTTACAAAGAAGCCCTCTCTCAGACCCTCTATAGAATCCTTGCAGTTGTCGGCAGAGTAAACTGTCTGTATAACATCTCTTGAGGTTCTTACAACGATAAACGCAATGCTGCCCATGTTCTTTATTCTATGAACACAGCCTGAGAACTCAACTTCCTTGCCCATGTTAGCCTTAGCGTCAGCAAGCATAAACTCTTTCTTGACGTCAGCCGTATCTATCATAAGCATTTTGCCGTCATTTTCAGGTACATACTTATCAGCGTTCTCATACTTCGTGAGCTTTGAAGTGTCGATAACGTTGTCCTTTACGTCCTCTTTCTTCTCTGCGTCAGAAGCAACGCTTGCAGCGGCAGCTTTCAGCTTGCTTTCAAGAATTTCCTTGATTATCTTAGGTGTAGCAACGCCCTTGAGAGCCTTTGTACACTGACCCATGATAAAGCCGAATACCTTTGTTTCACCGTTCTTATACTGCTCTACCTGTGCGGCATTTGCAGCGAGTATCTCGTCAACGCCTGCCTCAACCTTTGCAGTATCTACAGTGATTATCATACCCTTGCTCTTTGCAATGTCCATAGGCTTGCCGCCCTCTTCTACCATTGCTCTGAACACGGTCTTAGCGTCGTTCTTTGATACCTTCTCTGTATCAGCCATTTCAACAAGCTCAGCGAACTCCTCAGGTGTGAAGCTGATATTGTTTATATCTATCTCGCCCAGATTTACTCTTCTCATAAACTCGCCGAGAATGAACACAGCCACGCTCTTAGGATTGTTATATCTCTTAAGTGCATTCTCAAAGAAATCTGAGATTATCTTTGTTTGGATAAGCGTTTTTGCGTCTATCTCAGAAATACCGTATTCCTCAGTGTATCTCTTGAATCTGCTGCTTGGCATTTCAGGCAGCTTAGCCTTTATCTCATCAAGCTGAGCGTCTGTAAGGTTTACCTGAAGAATATCAGGCTCTGGGAAATAACGATAATCGTTAGCGTTTTCCTTTGTACGCATTGAAGTTGTCTTATCTCTGTTTGCGTTGTAACGTCTTGTTTCCTGAACGACCTTTTTGCCTGCTTCAAGAAGAAGCGCCTGTCTTTTTTCCTCATACTTGATAGCTCTGCCAACAGACTTGATAGAGTTGATGTTCTTTATCTCCGCACGAGTGCCGAACTCAGTAGCGTCAGGACGCATAAGAGAGATATTAACGTCACATCTCAGTGAGCCCTGCTCCATTTTACAGTCGCAAACGCCTGCATACTGTAAAAGCAGAGATATCTGCTCAACGAAAGCCATTGCTTCTTCTGCTGAAGCTATATCAGGCTCAGTAACTATCTCGATAAGCGGGATACCGCATCTGTTATAGTCAGCCATTGAGATTCCGTTGAAAGCGTCATGAACGAGCTTACCGGCGTCTTCCTCAAGGTGGATATGGTTTATTCTGATGTTCTTCTTCTGACCGTTCACCTCGATAGGCACATATCCAGGACCTACGATAGGTCTGTAAAGCTGTGATATCTGATATGCCTTTGGCAGGTCAGGATAGAAGTAGTTCTTTCTGTCGAATACTGAAAACTTATTGATGCCGCAGTTGAGCGCATATCCTGCCTTTACAGCATACTCTACAGCCTGCTGATTGATGATAGGCAGAGTACCAGGCATACCTGTACATACAGGACAGCATCTTGTATTTGGCGCACCTCCGAACTCAGCGGAGCAGTTACAAAAGATCTTAGTTTTGGTAAGCAGCTCGGCGTGGATCTCAAGGCCGATGACCGTTCTCCATTTTTCCATTTGTCTTACCTCCCTTAAAGCTTTGGCGCAACAGGCTTGAAGCCCTTTTCATATGCGTCGGCAGTCTTGATGATAGTTGCCTCGTCGAACTTTCTGCCTATAACAGACATACCGATAGGCATACCCTTGCTGTCATAGCCGCAAGGAGTTGATATTGCAGGCAGACCTGCAATATTTACTGTAACTGTGCATATATCAGCCTGATACATCTGAACAGGGTCGGAAGTCATCTCAGGGCTGTATGCAACAGCAGGAGTTGTCGGCGTAAGAATAACGTCGCACTTCTCGAATATATCGTTGTATTCTTTTCTTATAAGCTGTCTG
Source organism: Ruminococcus sp. CAG:57 (assembly GCF_000435935.1). NCBI lineage: Bacteria > Bacillati > Bacillota > Clostridia > Eubacteriales > Oscillospiraceae > Ruminococcus > Ruminococcus sp. CAG:57. The sequence goes on from NZ_FR890711.1 coordinate 10,291, forward strand.
AGAGCCATTGCTTTTCTATAATAAGCGTCATAATATCCGCTTGACAGGCAGTAGTTTCCAAGAAGTATTCTTCTATTTACTTCCTCGCCGAAGCCCTCTGAACGTGACTTGATTATAAGCTCCTCATAGCTGTCGGCTGTGAGCGTTCTGTGACCATACTTGATACCGTCATATCTTGACAGGTTTGAAGCCGCCTCAGCGCAGGCAAGAAGATAATAACAAGGAACAGCATACTTAAGCGACGGCATAGAACACTCGATAAGCTCAGCGCCCATTGCCTTATATTCCTCAGCAGCCTTTAAAACGGCAGCCTTTACCTCATCATTGATGCCCTCTGCATAGAACTCCTTAGGGAGTGCTATCTTCATGCCCTTCATTGACTCGCCTATCTTTGCGGTGAAGTCAGGCACTTCAAGCTTTGAGCTTGTGCCGTCATGGAAGTCATAGCCGCATATCTCGTTAAGAAGGATAGCGCAGTCATGAGCGTCAAGACCGATAGAGCCTATCTGGTCAAGAGATGATGCGAAAGCCACAAGACCAAATCTTGAAACTCTGCTGTATGTTGGCTTGATACCTGTTACGCCGCAAAAAGCAGCAGGCTGTCTGATAGATCCGCCTGTATCAGTACCAAGAGCAACAGGAGCAAGTCCCGCAGCGACAGCCGCAGCAGATCCGCCGGATGAGCCGCCAGGTACACGGTCAAGATCATAAGGATTCTTTGTCTTTGCAAAAGCGGAGGTCTGTGTAGAGCCTCCCATTGCGAACTCGTCCATGGAAGTCTTGCCGAGCATTACGATATTCTCAGCGTCGAGCTTTTCCATAACGGTCGCATTATAAGGCGGAACAAAGTTTTCAAGCATTTTTGACGCACAAGTGGTCTTTACGCCCTCTGTACAAATATTGTCCTTTACTGCCACAGGTATACCTGTGAGAGCCTTTGCCTCGCCCTTATCGATAACGCCCTGAGCCTTTTCAGCCTGCTCCAGAGCCTTTTCCTCAGTAACAGTGATAAAGCTCTTTACCTTATCGTCATATTTCTTTATTCTCTCAAAATATGTCTGTGCAAGCTCTTTAGCGGAAATTTCCTTACTGTCAAGAGCCTTACGCATATCACGGATTTTCATTGAAGAAACGTCCAAATTTCACACTACCTTCCTGTTAAATTTACTCTACGACCTTAGGCACTACAAAGCAGTTGTTTGTATTCACTGCATTTGAAAGGACCTTTGAAGTAGGCATAGATTCGATGACCTCGTCTTTTCTCAGATCGTTGAGGTAAACATCATGATTGTCCTTGAGATCGTCATAGGTAATGTAGATTTCCTTTACGGTATCCATAAGATCAATAATATCAGTCATCTGCTCGGCTGTGGCTGCAAGCTCTTTATCGGAATATTCCAGCTTGCTAAGCTCTGCCAGATACTTGACCATGTTCAAATCCATATATAATCCCTGACCTTTCTTAATATTAAGGCAACGCCTTAGGTGCAAAAATACACCAATTCAATTTAATATTATACTACATCTCATACTATTTTGCAAGCAAAAATCACATAAATTCCGATTTTTTTAATATTTGCTCACCAAACGCCCAAAAACAGCAAGACCCACAGAGAAATTCCCTGTGGATCTAAGCGTCATTACTTGTTATTCTTTGTATATTTATCGAAAATATCAGTGAAATCAAATGTTGCGAAATAGTCAGCAGGAGTTTCGGCACGTCTTATCATATCGAATGAGCCGTCCTCGTGGAGAAGTATCTCTGCTGAGCGGAGCTTTCCGTTGTAGTTATAACCCATTGAGAAGCCGTGTGCGCCTGTATCGTGGATAACGATTATATCGCCAGTGTCTATCTCAGGCAACATTCTGTCGATTGCGAACTTATCGTTGTTCTCGCAAAGGCCGCCGGTCACATCATACTTGTGGTCGCATGGAGCGTTCTCCTTGCCAAGAACTGTAATGTGATGATATGAACCGTACATAGCAGGACGCATAAGGTTGCAGGCACAAGCATCAAGTCCAACATACTCCTTATAAGTATGCTTGTGATGTGTGCAGGTAGCAACGAGATGACCGAATGGAGCGAGCATATATCTGCCAAGCTCTGTGAAGATAGCAACGTCACCAAGACCAGCAGGAACCATTATATCCTCAAATGCCTTGCGAACGCCCTCGCCGATAGCGAAGATATCGTTCTGTGGCTTGTCAGGTTCATATGCTATGCCAACACCGCCTGAAAGGTTTACGAACTTGATGTCTGCACCCGTCTTTTCATGAAGCTCAACAGCAAGCTCAAAAAGTATTCTTGCAAGCTTTGGATAATAAGCGTTTGAAACAGTGTTTGAAGCAAGGAAAGCGTGAAGTCCGAAATGCTTTGCGCCTTTCTGCTGAAGTATCTTGAAGCCCTCAAAAAGCTGCTCTCTTGTGAAGCCGTACTTAGCTTCACCAGGGTTGTCCATTATCTGAGTTTCTATCTCGAAATGTCCGCCCGGATTGAAACGGCAGCAGATAGTTTCAGGAATACCGCAAAGGTCGTCAAGATAATCTATGTGAGTGAAATCGTCAAGGTTGATATAAGCGCCAAGCTCTCTTGCCTTGAGAAAATCCGCCTTTGGAGTAACGTTTGAAGAAAACATGATGTCGCTTCCGCTGAATCCGCAGCAGTCGCTCATCATAAGCTCAGTAAGAGAAGAACAGTCAACGCCGCAGCCCTCTTCCTTGAGTATTTTCAAAATGAATGGGTTAGGAGTAGCCTTTACAGCGAAATACTCTTTGAAGCCTTTGTTCCAGCTAAATGCCTTGTAAAGATCTCTGGCTCTCTGTCTGATACCCTTTTCGTCGTAGATATGAAAAGGTGTAGGATACTGCTTGATTATCTCCTCAGCCTTTTCCTTGGTTATAAATGGTGTTTTCATTATATATCAATCCTTCTGCAAATAATATATTTTATAAAAATACATATTTATCATACCATTTTAATACGGATTAGTCAAGTGAAATATCTGATTTTAAGAAATAAAATACACTTTATTGTCATTTTTCAATACAGCCACACCACTGTCACACCCATTTTAGTAAAAAAAGCACAAAGCACACAGCCGTAAAAGCCGTGTGCTTTGCATATAAAAGCCTGCTTTATGAAGCCTGATCAAACTGGCTGTTATAAAGCTCGGCATAAAATCCACCCTTTGCCATAAGAGTTTCATGGTTTCCGCTTTCGATAACGTCGCCGTCACGCATAACAAGTATCAGGTCTGCGTTTTTGATAGTCGAAAGTCTGTGTGCGATAACAAAGCTCGTTCTGCCCTTTGTAAGCTTATCCATTGCCCTTTGGATAAGAAGCTCCGTTCTCGTATCGACAGAAGATGTTGCTTCATCAAGTATGAGCATAGGCGCATTCTGGAGCATTGCCCTTGCGATAGTGAGAAGCTGTTTCTGTCCTGCGGATATTGCCACGCTTTCAGAAAGCACAGTATCAAAGCCCTCAGGGAGCGTATGAACGAACTTATCAAGACCGCAGGCTTTGCACACTCTTTCAAGGGACTCGTCGCTTATGCCCTCCATGTTGTATACAAGGTTTTCTCTTACAGTGCCCTCAAAAAGCCATGTGTCCTGCAAAACCATGCTGAACATATTGTGGACAGTTTCACGGCTGAGCTGTGAGATAGGAGTGCCGTCTATGGAGATACTTCCACTGTTTATCTCAAAAAATCTCATAAGCAGATTTACCATTGTGGTCTTACCTGCACCGGTCGGTCCGACGATAGCCACCTTCTGACCTGCCTTTACCTCTGCGGAAAAGTTCTTTATTATCACCTTGTCAGGAGTATCAGGATAGCTGAAACGAACATTTTCAAAGCTTACGTTGCCCTTTACCTCAGGCATTTCACTGCTCTTGTCGCTCTCGTCTGGAAGTTCCTCGCTTTCGATAAAGTCAAATATTCTCTGAGCTGAGGCGGAAGCTGTCTGCATATTTGTCATGCCCTGAGCTATCTGACCAAGAGGTGATGTGAAAAGTCTTACATAAAGAATGAACGATATTATTACGCCGAATGTGATAGTGCCGTTAAGGGCGAGCATTGAGCCGAAAACGCATACTGCAACGTATGCAAGATTGCCGATAACGTTCATAAGCGGCTGCATGATGCCTGACAGAAACTGTGACTTCCAGTTTGCGTTGTATACAGCTTCGTTAAGTCCACCAAAATGTTTCTTTACATTATCTGCTCCACGGGATATCCTTACTACCTCGTGACCTGAATACATCTCCTCAACATAGCCGTTGAGCTTGCCAAGGCTTTCCTGTCTGTCAAGGAAGAATTTCTGTGACTTTGACATTATGAAAACTATCAGGAAAAGTCCCAAAAATGTGATGAACAGTGAGATGAGTGCAAGTCGCCATTCTGTAACGAACATCATTATAAGACAGCCCACAAACTGTGCCGCTGCACTGATTATGGTCGGAAGACTGTTTGTAAGACCCTGTTGTAAAGTTGATACATCATTTGTGATACGGCTGAGTATATCACCCTGTGAATGTGAGTTGAAATACTTCTGTGGAACGCAGTTTATCTTTCTTGAAAGGTCGCTTCTCATTCTGTATGACATTTTCAGGGTGACTGTCGCCATTATATACTGCTGAATAAAGGTAAAAAGCGAGCTTGAAATATATATCGCTCCAAGGAAAATTCCTACCCTTGCCACCGCTTTAAGGTCAATGCCTGTCATAAGTCCGTCTGCTATAAGGTCGGTTATCTCGCCCACCTTGTCAGGCCCTATAATAGTCAGCACCGCACCAAGCGCCGCAAGAACCAATGCCACGGCAACGATACCTACACTGCCTTTCATATACTCTATTATTTTTTTCATAGCGGACGCCATTTCGCCCTTACTAGACTTTTCGTATTTTCTCATTGTGCAGTCCCCCTTTCTATGCAAGCTCTGCCGCACTAAGCTGTGAAAGTGCTATCTCTTTGTATACGTCGCAATTTTTCATAAGCTCATCATGAGTACCCATGCCCACGGCTTCGCCACGGTCAAGGACTATTATCTTGTCTGCGTGACGGATAGTGCTTATTCTCTGTGCGACGATTATCTTTGTTGTGTCTTTAAGTTTCTCGTTAAGACCCTCTCTGAGCTTTGCGTCTGTCTTGTAATCAAGGGCTGAGAAAGAATCATCAAATACAAGTATCTCAGGCTTTCTTGAAAGCGCTCTTGCAATAGACAAACGCTGTTTCTGTCCGCCTGAAACGTTCCTGCCCATTTGAGATATCATATGCTCTGTGCCGTCAGGAAGCTTATTCACAAACTCCTCCGCCTGAGAAAGCTCGATAGCGTTTTTAAGCTCCTCGTCAGTTTCAGGAGCGGCACTCTCTCCAAAGAAAACATTTTCTCTTATGCTTCCTGCAAAAAGCACAGCCTTCTGTGTGACATATCCAAGCTTGTCATAAAGGGTGTCAAACTTGTAGTTTTTTACGTTTACGCCGTCCACGAGGACTTCGCCCTCTGTTGCGTCATAAAATCTTGGTATAAGGCTTATAAGCGTTGTCTTGCCGCTTCCTGTTGCGCCGATTATGGCAAGGGTCTGACCCTTTTCTATCTTGAAACTTATGTTGCTCAGCTCGTCCTCAGAGGCATGAGGATATCTGAAAGAAACGTTTTTGAACTCAACAGTACCCTGCTCTCTTCCCTCGCCGACGCTTCCCTCTTTTATGTTCACGTCACGCTCAAGCACTTCGTTGATACGCTCTGCAGATACCTGAGCCGCAGGGAGCATCATGAATATCATAACGAGCATCATAAATGACATTACAACGTATGTGGCATATGTGCTGAATACCACCACGTTGCTGAAAAACGTTATCCTGTCCTGAACAGCCGTCAGGGCTATCTGCTGGATAAGCACTGCTCCAAGCCAGTAGATAGCAAGGGTCAGACCATTCATTCCGATATTCATAACTGGCATCATAAGTGCGAACATTCTCTGGTTTTTGAGCTGTGTGTTCATCATATCCTTGCTTGGAACATCGAACTTGTCGTTCTGATATTTCTCAGCATTGAAAGCATGGACAACGTTTATGCCTGTGAGATTTTCTCTTGCCACACGGTTTATTTTATCAGTTAGCTTCTGAACGATACGGAATCTCGGTATGCAGGTCGCCATAACTGCAAGAACGAATACGCATATCACCACAACGAACGCCGCAGTCACCGCTGAAAGCTCCCAGCTCTTGCCAAGTATCTTTATAACAGCCCAAACCGCCATGATAGGAGATTTTATTATCATCTGCAAGCCCATTGATATTATCATCTGTATCTGTGTAATGTCGTTTGTTGTCCTTGTTATAAGACTAGGTATGGAAAAGTCCTGCATCTCCTCGCTTCCCATATCCATAACGTGGTTAAAAAGCTTTTCTCTTACAGTGTAGCTGAAGCCTGAGGCAGTCTTTGCGGAAAGATAGCCGCAGCCGATAGCAAGAGCGGCACTTGCAAGGGTGCAGCCCAGCATTTTAAGTCCGACGTTCAGGATATCGGAAGTTTCACTGCCTGCCGTGTTGAGCATCATGGTCAGGTCTGTCATATAGTCAGGCAGTGTCAGGTCAAAATACACCTGTCCCAGCACAAGGATCGTACAGAGAACAGCCATAAGCACCTCACGCTTGCCCATCTTTTTAAGCAGTTTTATCATAGTTGCTACCTCCTTCTACAAACATTCTTTAAGAATGCTGTCTATATTGTCGCTAACGATATGCAGGCATTTTCTGAAATGTGCCATGTCATCGTCCGAAAAGCCAGCGATAAGCTTTTGTGCAAACTTTTTTTGTAGCTCCCTGCCCTCTTTTATAACAGGCTGGGCCTTTTCTGTGCAAACCAGACGGCATTTTCTTCTGTCGCCCTTTACCGCCTGCCTTTCAACAAAGCCTGCTTCCACAAGCTTTTCTACATGGAAAGACACAAGTGCCGCCTTGATATTCCTGTATCTGCACACATCACCCGCTGTGTTGAACTCAGGATTGTTCGCAAGGAACATGAGCACGTCAAGCGCCGTCTTTGGCATATCGAGCTTTTTACAAAGGGGCTGCATGACTTTTTCATATGCTTCCGCAAGCTTCTTTGAATGATCAAACATATGCGTTGCTGTTGTCATATTATCGTTCATTGTCAAACCTCCAATATTAGATATTTCAAATTTGAACAATCTAATATTAACACTTTTCCAAAAGCTATTCAATGAACATTTTGTAAATTCAGCTTCTTATAATGTCATTTTTGTAACAATGCAACAAAAATCAAATATATGGACTATAATATTTGTACAGCAATAAAACCGCCCTCTCCGCTATTGCAATAAAGGGAGAAATGTGTTATAATAACGATGTATGGGCAGAGTATTCGCTCTGCTTCACCTTTTATGAAAGGAAAGTGGTGCAAAATGGATATTGTAAAAGGCGATATTCTTGTAATGAAGAAAAGTCACCCCTGCGGCAGTAACAGAATGATAGTTCTGCGCTCAGGCATGGATTTCAAGCTGCGCTGCGAGGGCTGCGGACGAGAGTTCATGATAGTACGCAGCAAAGCCGAAAAGAACGTAAAAACTATTATCAGAGAGGCTGAGTCATAGCTATTCTCACAATTTATGATATATAACAAATGTATGATATGAAATAAAAATGACAGGAGAATATAACTATGTTTGAAAAACTCAAAGCACTCGAAGATAAATTCAATGAAATAAACGAAAAGCTCATGCAGCCTGAAACTGTAAACAACACTTCACTGTATACGAGCCTTATGAAAGAATACAAGACACTTACGCCGATAGTTGAAAAGTTCGGTGAATACAAAAAGGCAAAGGCTGCCAATGACGAAGCCATCGAGCTTCTTGACGCAGGCGGAATGGATAAGGACTTCAAGGAAATGGTGCAGATGCAGCTTGAAGAATCCAAGGAAGATATGGCTAAGCTTGAAGAAGAGCTTAAGCTTCTCCTGCTGCCGAAAGACCCTAACGATGAGCGTAACGTTATCATAGAGATAAGAGGCGGAGCAGGCGGTGAGGAAGCTGCACTGTTTGCAGGCTCTCTTTATAGAATGTATTCAATGTATGCCGCTTCAAAGGGCTGGACCATAGAAGTCATGAACGCCAACGAAACAGAGCTTGGTGGCTATAAGGAAATAACTTTCAGCGTTTCAGGCGAGGGAGCTTATTCAAGACTGAAATACGAAAGCGGAGTACACAGAGTTCAGCGTGTACCTGAAACAGAGTCACAGGGCAGAGTTCACACATCTACTGTTACAGTTGCCGTGCTCCCTGAGGCTGATGAGGTGGAGCTTGACCTTAACGAAGAAAAAGATCTGAAAATAGACGTTTTCCGTTCATCAGGAGCAGGCGGACAGCACATCAACAAGACATCTTCCGCTATCAGAATAACTCACCTGCCTACAGGCATGGTAGTTGAGTGTCAGGACGAGCGTTCACAGTTCAAGAACAAGGAAAAGGCTCTGAAAGTTCTCCGTTCAAGACTGCTTGACCAGAAAGTTCAGGCACAGAATAAGGAGATCGCAGACAACAGACGTTCACAAGTGGGAACAGGTGACCGTTCCGAAAGAATAAGAACTTACAACTATCCTGAGGGAAGAATTTCCGACCACAGAATCGGTCTTACTATCTATAGACTTGAACAGGTGCTTAACGGCGCACTTGATGAAATAATCGACGCACTTGCAACAGCCGATCAGGCTGCCAAGCTTGCAAGTCAGGAAGAAGAATAAAAAATGTTTGACACAAAAATACTGGGCACTGACGAGGACAGCATAGCATATGCCGCAAAGCTGCTCTCACAGGGTGAAGTCGTTGGTATGCCGACGGAAACTGTATATGGTCTTGCGGCGAACGCTTTTGATGAAGCGGCTGTAAGAAAAATATTCGCCGCAAAGGGCAGACCTGCCGACAATCCTCTAATAGTGCATATATCTGACATTTCTCAGCTTGAGGGACTTGTGGATAAGATACCGCCCCTTGCTGTAAAGTGCGCAGAAAAATTTTGGGCAGGACCTCTCACCATGATAATGCCAAAGTCTGAAAAGATACCAATGGTAACGAGCGGAGGACTTGACACGGTGGGCATAAGAATGCCGTCACATAAGGTGGCAAGAGCGCTTATCTCAGCCTGCGGCTTCCCTATCGCCGCACCGTCGGCAAACCTTTCAGGAAGCCCGTCGCCTACAACAGCACAGCACGTCCTTAACGATATGCACGGCAGGATACCTGCCATAATAGACGGCGGAGCTTGCGGAGTTGGCGTTGAGTCAACTGTTATAAGCTTTGAGGGTGAGGACGGAATAAGACTTCTCAGACCAGGATTTATCTCAGCCGAGGATCTTATGGAGATCACCCCGAACGTTCTTATCGACAAGGGCGTTTTGGAAAAGCTGGGAGAGAACGTAAAAGTTCGCTCACCTGGTATGAAATACAAGCACTATGCCCCAAAGGCTGATGTGACTATCATTGACAGCAGTCTTGAAGCTTTCAGAGAATATGTGAAAACTCACGCTGACAATGACACCACACTTATGGTGTTCACTGACAGCGATTGCGAGGGGCTTGATATACCCCATATCTGCTATGGCGCAAATGACGAGGAACAGGCAAAAGAGCTTTTTGACGTTCTCAGAGAGCTTGACGATATAGGTGCAAAGAAAGTTTTTGCACGCTGCCCTAATAAGGACGGCGTGGGGCTTGCAGTGTATAACCGACTTTTAAGAGCCGCAGGCTTTCAGGTGGTGAAACTGTGAAAAAAACAGTAGTAGGGCTTACAGGTCAAAGCGGTGCAGGCAAGACAACTATATCGGACGCTTTCAGAAAAAATGACTTTGAGATAATAAACTGCGATATAGTCGCAAGAGAAGTCACACAGGCAGGGAGCGAATGCTGTAAAGAGCTTGCAAAGCTTTTCCCAAGCTGCTTTGACGAGAACTATTCTCTTGACAGGCGAAAGCTTGGAGAGATAGTTTTTTCAGATAAGAATAAGCTTCAAATGCTCAATGATACCATATACCCTTTTATAAACAAGCTTATTGACGAAAAGATAAACGCTACAGAGAGCGATTTTGTTCTTCTTGACGCACCGACCCTTTTTGAAGCAGGTGCGGATAAGCTTTGCAGTGTTATCGTAAGCGTTGTGGCAGACTTTGGCATAAGGCTTGAAAGGATAACCAAAAGGGACGGCATTTCGGCGGAGCTTGCAAAAAAGCGTTTTTCTTCTCAGCATACTATGGAATTTTTCAAGGCTCACAGCGATTTCGTCATTGAGAACAACGGCTCTGTGAATGACACATTCCAAAAGACCTGTGAGGTCATAGAAACAATAAAGGAAAGATATAATGGCGGCTAATGGAAAAAACAGCAGGCGTAAAAAGAAAAGGCACATAAAAAAAGGTCCCGTACTCATAGCAGTCATACTTCTGCTGTGCGGTATAGGCTGGCTCACATACCTTTATCACGAGCAGATAATCAACAAGGCAAAGGATATTCCGAACTCTTTTTCATATCCTACAGATTATGAGGAGTATGTAATAAGATACAGCACCAAGTACAAGTGCGACCCTGTGCTTGTGTTCTCTGTAATAAAAGTGGAAAGCGGCTTTAATAAGGACGCTGTTTCATCAGTGGGTGCAAGAGGTCTTATGCAGCTTATGGAGGACGCATACGATTGGATAAAATATCGCCTTGACGATCAGCGTGACAACACCTATGACGATATGTTCGACCCTGAACTTAATATCCAATATGGCACATATTATCTCAGCTATCTTATGGAAAAGTATGACGGCTCTGTAGAGCTGACAGCGGCAGCATATCACTGCGGAATGAATCTTGTTGACAGTTGGATAGAAAACGGCACTGTTGACCCTGACAATTTCAAAGTCAGCGACATACCTGACGAAAATGACCAGACTTCAAACTATGTGCGCAAGATACGCAAAGCCTATGACAATTATAAGGATATACTCAGCAGTCATGGGGATATTACAGAAAACAGTTAAGCAAAACCATGCGCAGGGGCGAACAGTGTCCGCCCATTGTAACGCAGTTTCAATAAGAATACATTAAAAGGAGGACTTTACAATGGATAACAAGAAGAAAGAAAAGTCCGAGGGCGAAAAGCTTGCAGAAAAGCTTCTTTCGGATAAGAAAAACGGTGGACTTCGCCTTAGCGAAGAAAAACTCAAAAAGGCAGACAAGTTCTGCGAGGGCTATAAAAGCTTTCTGAACACTGCAAAGACAGAGCGTGAGGCTGTTATCGAGGCAGTGGCTCAGGCTGAAAAAGCAGGCTTCAAGCCTTATGAAAAGGGCAAGAAGTATGACGCCGGCGACAAGTTCTATTTTGTAAACAGAGGAAAGGCTATCATACTTACAGTTATGGGCAAGGACGGTCTTGACAAGGGTATCAGACTTGCTGCCGCTCATATCGACTCACCACGACTTGACCTTAAGCAGAACCCACTTTACGAGGACAAGGAGCTTTGCCTGTTCAAAACACACTATTACGGCGGCATAAAGAAATATCAGTGGACAACTGTTCCAATGTCACTTCATGGCGTTGTTATAAAGGCTGACGGCGAAAGCGTTACAGTAAATATCGGCGAGGACAAGGACGACCCTGTTTTCTGTGTAACTGATATCCTGCCGCACCTTGCAGACGCTCAGATGAAAAGACCTGCTCCACAGCTCATCAAGGGCGAGGAGCTTAATCTGCTCATAGGCTCCAGACCATTCAGAGATGACGCTGTTTCAAACAAGGTAAAACTCAACATAATGGCTATCCTTAACGAGAAATACGGCATCGTAGAGGACGATTTCGTTTCCGCAGAGCTTGAAGCTGTTCCTGCATTCAAGGCACAGGACGTTGGCTTTGACAGAAGCATGGTAGGCTCTTATGGTCAGGACGACAGAGTTTGTGCATACACAGCTTTGCAGGCTATCCTCAAATGCAAAGACCCTAAAAAGACCTGCATGACCATACTCACAGACAAAGAAGAAACAGGAAGTGACGGCAACACAGGACTTAACAGCTCATATCTGCCATACTTCATTGCTGACCTTGCAAAGGTATACGGACTTGAGGGCAGAAACGTTATCTCTGCTTCCGAGTGCCTTTCAGCAGACGTAAATGCGGCATATGACCCAACATTCTCAGAGCCGTTCGAGATAAGAAACTCATCACAGATAAACTACGGCGTTGTTGCCACAAAGTTCACAGGCGCAAGAGGCAAGTCAGGCACTTCCGATGCTTCTGCTGAGTTTGTGGGCAGAGTAAGAAAGCTCTTTGACGAACACAACATCGTTTGGCAGACAGGCGAGCTTGGCAAGGTAGACGGCGGCGGTGGAGGAACTGTCGCACAGTATATCGCAAACCTTGACATGAACGTTATCGACGTTGGCGTACCAGTGCTTTCAATGCACGCACCATTTGAGATAACCTCGAAGATAGACACTTATATGGCATATAAGGCTTTCTCAGTTTTCTTTGCTGACTAATTTGATATCAAATAAGCTATCCGCTTTCCCATTTCGGGAGGGCGGATCTTTTTTTGTCCCCATTGCGACAATTTTTCCATCCAAGCAGTGCTATCATAATATCAAAGGGAGGAACGCCATGAAAATTTACATAGATATACTCCTTGTGACAAACGCCATTATGACGCTTATCATGCTGGAAGCGGCAGGCAGGATATGTCACAAGGTCATAAGTCCGCTGCGGCTGTTGACAGCTTGCTCAGTGGGAGGACTTTCGTCGCTTGTTATGGCTATAGACAGCAGAGGATATTTCACTGCAGTTCTTATTGTGGTGATAAAGCTTGTCAGTGCGGTATTCACAGTGCTTATAGCCTTTGGGTGTAAAGACCCTTGGCAACTACTTCGATACTTTATCATATACTGTGCAGTGGACGCAGTTTTCACGGGTATAGTGGTGACCCTTTGGCAGATATCAGGGAGCAAGGTGATTTTTTTCAGAAACCTCACTGTGTATTTTGACATCTCTCTATTTAAGCTTGCCCTTGCCTGCGGTATAGCATATGGTCTGCTCTGTCTTTATGAGAACATCACACGCAGGTGTTTCAACAGGGTCGCAAAATACGAAGCCATATACGAAAATGGTGGCTGTATAGTGAAAGTCCCTGCCATATGCGACAGCGGGAACAGGCTTTGCGACAGCTTCACAGGAACGCCAGTGGTGGTTTTCTGCTGTGACAGGCTTTTCTATCACTACGACCTTGACCGTGACGAGCCTGACCCTCTAAGCGGTTTCAGGCTTATCCCCTGCTCTACTGTCAGCGGTGAGGGAATTATCCACATAACAGCCGCAGGGAGCGTAAAGATAATCGACGATAAAGACCGTGTACACAACGTCAGGTGCTATGTGGGCATAAAGCCCTCGCTGAACGGAAAATCACGGGCTATATTCAACCCCGCATTGCTGGGATAATACAGGAGGAATACAAATGACCACACTTAAAACACTCGCTCTAGGGCTGAACAGATTTCTGAGCCGTTTGTTTTCAGACGACCCCGAAACTATAGATTACCTAAACGGTGCAGATTCGTTACCGCCGCCCCTAAACAAAGAGGAAGAGAAAAAAGCCTTTGAGCTTCTTAAAACAGACCCGAAAAAAGCCCGAGAACTGCTTATCGTGCATAATCTCAGGCTTGTGGTATACATAGCAAAGAAGTTTGAGTCAACAGGCACAGGCATAGAGGATCTTATCTCAATAGGCTCTATAGGGCTGATCAAGGCGGTAAACACCTTCTGTCCTGATAAAAACATCAAGCTCGCGACCTATGCTTCACGGTGCATAGAAAACGAGATACTTATGTTTCTTAGAAAATCAAATCAGTATAAAAATGAAATATCCATAGACGAACCGCTGAATGTTGACTGGGACGGCAACGAACTGCTTTTATCCGATATTCTAGGCACCGATGACGACACCGTGAACAAGGGCATAGAAAGCGAAGTTGAGAAACAGCTTCTTCTGGAGGAGATCGAAAAGCTCTGCCCTCGTGAAAAGCAGATAATGAAAATGCGATTTGGGCTTTCAGGCAAAAAAGAAATGACCCAAAAGCAGGTCGCTGATGAAGTCGGTATATCCCAATCCTACATATCAAGACTTGAAAAGCGGATAATAAAATCCATACGGCGAAATTTAGAAAAAATATGCTGACTAAAAAACTGGCGAACACGCAAAATGTTCACCAGTTTTTATGTTATATGGGATAATTTTGTTTTCACAGCAGTGTAATTCTTCTCAGAAATAGGGATCACCTTGCCATATGTAAGCTCTATTCTGTAACGGCTTATGCGACTTACATATTCAGGATTTACAAGATAATTTTCATGACAGCGCACAAACATATCCCTATATCGTCTTTCAAACACCTTAAGGCTCTGCACTGATTCAAATGAGCCGTCAATGGTATATATGACGCAGTGACTGCCGCTGCTTTCCACATAAGCTATCCATGACCTATCCAGAAAAACAAGCGACCTGTCTACGCCATTTACTATCACTCTCTTTGTACGCCTTTCACCTGAACAGACATTTTTCTTGTATATTTCTTCATAATGTACAGGATATATCCTGTCACGTTCATCATATTTAATGGCATTGGAAATGTGACAAAGCTTTATTTTTTCTTCGCCGTTCTCGCTCACCCATGTAAACTGTATCCTTTGATCTGCTCTCCCAACACTGCTGTCAGGCCAAATCGTATCCAAAATGAAAAACATTATGACCTCGCAGGAACATTCCGTAAGACCTATGGAAAACACCTTTAGGTCGCTGAGCACAAATTCAAGCTTGTGTTCTTCTTGCGAAAAAGCATCAACAAGCGCCTTTCTGGTGCGTATCACATGCTTCTCAGCAGGACCTATCCACAGAATGTCTTCATGGCAGGCATTAAGAAAGCTGTCTATCTCGTTATTGTAGTACTTAGTGAGAATATCGGCTGAACGTGTTTCAAGAACTCTATATTCCATGAAATCAAATCCTCCGTTTGCTGAATTAATTTGTACATTTTTTATTGTTTCTTTTATTATACGACATTTTTATTATTTTGTCAATAATACTGACACAATTTCATTTTCGCAAAATTTCGACAGATAAACTATGTATAAATTCTTCAGAAGTTTTATTGTAATTTTAAAGCATATGTGATATACTTAGACCATACGATAAATGAAAGGAGAAGATATCTTGGCGATAGATAGATTTTATGCGGTGATACCCGCTTATGAGCCTGATGAAAAAATGCTGGCTGTTATTGACGATATATCTTCATTGACCGATTTTCATATAATTGTCATTAATGACGGCAGCGGCAAGGATAAGCTGCCGATTTTTGCCGAAGCCGCAAAAAAAGCCATAGTTCTCACCCATGAGATAAACAAAGGCAAGGGGCGTGGCATAAAAACCGCACTTGAATACATAAAAGAACATGAAGCCGATACTGTGGGCATCGTCATTGCGGACGCAGACGGACAACACAAGGTGGAGGATATAATAAGGGTGTCGGAAGCCCTGAAAAGCTCCCCTGACAAGCTTATTATGGGTTGTCGCAGATTTTCGGGAAAGATACCACTGCGAAGCAAATTCGGCAACAACATCACAAAATTCGTTTTCTCATTTGCCGCAGGAGTAAAGGTAAGCGACACGCAGACGGGTTTGCGTGGCTTTTCCTCAAAGCTCATACCTTTTATGCTGTCGGTAAGCGGTGACAGATATGAGTTTGAGATGAATATGCTACTTGAATGTGCAAGAGAAGGCATAATATTCTATGAAGTGCCTATCGAAACAGTTTACCTTGGCAAAAACGAGTCATCACATTTTAATCCTATCAAAGACTCATGGAGAATATACAAGGATATACTGAAATTCTCATGCTCATCACTTCTTAGCTTCTGCGTGGACTATATTTGCTACAGCATTTTCGCAATGATAAGCGGGAACGTAGCGTTTTCTAACATATGTGCAAGAGTGATAAGCTCCATTTTCAACTTTTCCATGAACAAAAAATTCGTCTTTAAAAATAAGGAAGGCATTGCAAAGACAGCCGCAAAATACTTTCTGCTTGCCGCATTCATACTAGCTGCAAACACAATAATGCTAGAGCTATGTGTGAAATATCTCATACACAACAAATATATCAGCAAAATACTTATAGAAGTGCTGCTTTTCTTTATAAGCTGGGCGGCACAAAAAAGTTTCGTTTTCAGAAAGAGGGAAAGAAAAATTGACGAATAAGACAAAAAAGCCAATGCCTGTCTGGGCAATGATCATAACGGACGTTGTGCTTACAGCGGCAGCGATAGGCGTGTTCATGCTTTTTGACTACGTTATGCCGCAAAGTTCAGGAGTAAAGGGAGAAGTGATCGCAACAGTTGACAGCTCCGCAGAGGGTAGCTTCACCCTGCCAAATGCGGCTGACAGTTCGCAGGCAGAAAGCACTGCGCAGGACGATAGCGAGCCTGCAGTTACCACAACAGCTCCGCAGGCAGAAAAGGCTACGACCACACTGCGTACTGAGCAGACGAACCACAGAAACTGGGGCAATCAGGACACTGCCGACTATCGTTCAGACCAGAACGCTATAAGCAGTATAACAAACGGTGCCATAACCTCTGAGGAGCTTGGCTCGGATTCAACTGACAATGCTCAGGTGACAGTATACAAAAAATCTATCGGTGAGGGCAGCAACAAGATAACCTATTTTGTAGCTGATGTTTATGTCACAAGCGCAAGCGAGGTAAAAGCCGCCTTTGCAGACGGAGAATTCGGTAAGAACATCAAGGACTCGGTATTCAGTATGGCGGTGGAAAACAAAGCTCTTTTCGCCATAAACGGTGATTTCTATGGTAATTCAGAACGCAGTATCGTTATAAGAAACGGTGTAAAATACCGTGATTATGTCAACGACGCAGACGTGTGCGTGCTGTTCACAGACGGCACAATGCAGACCTACTCCCCGTCTGAATATGACAGCGACGCTGTTATAGCAAAAGGTGCATGGCAGGCTTGGAACTTTGGTCCTGCACTTCTTGACGGAAGTGGAAACGTTCTTGAAACGTTCAACACAACAAAATATCTCAACAGTGCAAATCCACGTTCAGCTATCGGCTGTGTGTCGGCAGGCCACTATATTTTCGTGACAGTTGACGGCAGAAACGAAGGCTACTCAAAGGGCGCAACTCTCAGCGAGCTTGCGGCTATCATGAGCGATGAGGGCTGTATGTCTGCGTTCAATCTTGACGGTGGAAAGTCCGCTATGATGTACTTCAACAAAAGCATTGTGAACGCTCCTGACGGCGGTGGACGTGACCTCAGCGACATTATCTATATAGGAGGATAAAAATGAAAAGACTAAGCAAAATTCTCCCACATATTACGATAATACTTGCGGGAATGTTCATTGTATTCTGGATATTGGATATACTCAACCCTACAATGAATTTCATAAACAGAAAAATATCCAACAAGCTTCTGCTGGCATTTTGCATATCAGCCACAATAACAGCGATACTAGCGGTCTACTATCAGCGCAAGAGCGACAGAAAAGAATAGAACTAATGCAGAGTCACACGGCTCTGCATTTTTTATGGTCAGATTTTCCTGAAAAATATCTGTATAGTTCCTGATTGAAAGGTAATAATTATATTATCACGGCAGTATAAAATGCTGCTTTTTAACAGGAGCGTGCGATGCAGTACAATAAAGTTGAGATAAGCGGAGTGAATACCAATGAGCTTAAAACGCTGAAAGAGTCGGAAAAGCTGGAGCTTTTGAAAAAAGCCCATTCAGGTGACAAGAAAGCCCGTGAGGAGCTTATAAACGGTAATCTCAGGCTCGTGCTGAGCGTTTTGCAGAAGTTTGTGAGCCGAAGCGACTCCCCTGACGACCTTTTTCAGGTGGGTGTTGTGGGGCTTATCAAGGCGATAGATAATTTCGATACCTCTCTTGATGTGAAGTTTTCTACCTACGCTGTGCCTATGATAGCAGGAGAGCTTAGAAGATTTCTTCGTGATTTTCAGCCCATGAGGGTGAGCCGTTCTCTCCGTGACCTTGCTTATAAAGCAATGCAGGCGAAAGAACAGCTCATATGCGAAAACCAGAAAGAGCCTACTGTTGAGCAGATAGCAGACACTATCACCGAAAAGCCTAGTCAGGTGGTCATTGCCCTTGAAGCCATAACCGACCCGGTTTCACTCTATGAGCCTGTGTATTCTGACAACGGCGATGCTCTTTATGTATTGGATCAGGTGAGCGACTCCTGTGACGATAAAAGCTGGCTTGAAGAGCTTTCATTGAAGCAAGCCATGAGCGAGCTTCCGCCTCGTGAACGTAATATACTCTTCCTGCGCTTTTTCAAAGGACAAACTCAGGTGGAGGTAGCAAAAAATATTGGCATCTCTCAGGCACAGGTATCACGGCTTGAAAAAGGTGCATTGGAACACATCAAGAAAAGTATCTAACGTCTGTCGTAATACGTTAAATCGACATTTATGAATATTTTTGTTATATACGATTACATTAAGGTCACTTTTTTGAAACAATTTGATTAATAATGTGCCGTTAAAGTTGCTTGTAGTCAAAAAATTTGATATAATAATATAGGAGTTATTATGTTAAATCGTCATAAGGGAGTTGAAGTGTATGCTGACTGATTATTCGGTCCTTATTTCCGAGTCATATGACGGCCAGCATAAACTGTTGACCGAGGAACTTAAACGCAATGGTACAAAGATCCATATATGCGGTGATACTGAAATAGAGCTTGAGATAGGTGCAGTAAAATATACTCCTGACGTTATCGTTATTGACTGCTGTAAGCTGGGATATAAAAAGCTTCTGCATTTTCGTGAGATACTTCACGAAAATGACATTTATCCCATAATATATAACATCTACACTTATGATGACACAGAAACGATCCGTATTCTTCTCGATTATGATGATATTCTGCACATACTTATGCCATACGACGCTAAGAACGTATGCCACTATATGCTTGACAAGCTAAAAAGGATACCTGTCGATCCTGATATCCTTAGACAGAATATTTCAAAGGAGATACATAGGATCATAACATCAACGGGCATAAACCGCAAGCATTCAGGATATGACCATATCTACTACATGATATTTCTTCTTATATTCAAATATAGCGGTAATAAAGTACAAATAGGCGAACTTTATAAGGACATTGAAAAACAATATGGAAAAAGCACTGCGGCTATTGAACGCTCAACAAGAAGTGCTATAGTTTCAGGCTGGGAAAAAATGAAGCCTGTGGATAAGCAAATGCTTTTTGAAAGTTGCCTTGCTAACGGAACAAAGCCTACAAATGCAATGTACATAAACACCATAGCTTTATATATAAAGCATTTGTATAACGATCAGTTGGAGATGTATTACAAAAACAAAAACGATCATACATAGGACGATCCCCAAAGTGCATACCTATTATAAAGGGTATGCACTTTTTTTGAAAGGGGAAGGTTTCATGATATGTAGTTTTTCAAGCTTACGAAATAAAGAGGTCGTCAATATGCGAACAGGACTGAAAATAGGCTATGTTGATGATATAGAAATGGATACTCAGAGAGCGAATATAGTTTCACTGATCGTCTATGGCAAACCAAGGGCTTTCGGTATCATGGGCAGAGATGAGGATATTATCATAAAATGCTCGGATATCGAGCTTATCGGCGAAGATACCATACTTGTAAAATTCAACGATAGTGCAGTATGCACAAAGAGCAGAACTGTAAAAATCGAAAATTTGTTAAAATAAATTGTCGGAAGCTCTTGAAATGAAATAGAAAATATGATATAATATTAAAGCAATTCGCACGGACAGGTTTTTGCCGTTGGTCCTGCCGTAAGACAGGTGAAAGCAAGTAAAGCCGTCCGGAGGATAAAAACATCTGCAAAAGCAGAAATCTAAAACCAAACAGGAGGTTACTACAATGGGAGTAGTATCAATGAAGCAGCTTCTTGAAGCTGGTGTACACTTTGGTCACCAGACAAGAAGATGGAACCCTAAAATGGCTCCATACATTTTCACAGAAAGAAACGGAATTTACATCATCGATCTTCAGAAGACCGTTAAGAAGCTTGAAGAAGCTTATATGTTTATCCGTGACATCTCAGCTAATGGCGAAGAGGTACTTTTCGTAGGTACAAAGAAGCAGGCTGGAGATTCTATCAAGGAAGAGGCACTGAGAGCTAATGCACATTATGTAAATGCAAGATGGCTCGGCGGTATGATGACAAACTACAAGACGATCCAGCAGAGAATCAAGAGACTTGAGCAGCTCCACACAATGGAAAAGGACGGCACATTCGACCTTCTCCCTAAGAAGGAAGTTGTTAAGCTGAAGCTTGAGATAGAAAAGCTTGAAAAGTTCATGGGCGGTATCAAGAACATGAAGAAGCTTCCAGGCGCACTTTTCGTTGTTGACCCAAGAAAGGAAAAGATCGCTGTAGCAGAGGCTAAGAAGCTTGGCATACCTGTAGTAGCTATCGTTGACACAAACTGCGATCCTGACGATGTTGATTATGTTATCCCAGGTAACGATGACGCTATCAGAGCAGTTAAGCTTATCGCTGGTTGCATGGCTAACGCTATAATCGAAGGCAGACAGGGTGAGGACGCTGAGTCCGCTGAAGAGGCAGATAAGGTGGAAGAAGCTGACGAGGCTGCTGAATAAGAGCTGAAATTTCAGGCAGGCATTTATAGTATATTTGTCTGCCTATTTCGATATAAAACACTAGGAGGAATAATAATGGGTAAGGTATCCGTAGCAGAGATCAAAGAACTTATGACAGCAACAGGCGTTGGCATGATGGACTGCAAGAAGGCTCTTGTAGAAGCTGACGGCGATATGGAAAAGGCAGTAACACTTCTCCGTGAAAAGGGACTTGCTACACAGGCTAAGAAGAGCGGCAGAGTTGCAGCAGAGGGTATCTGCACAGCTGTAGTTAAGGGCAACGTAGGCTGCGTTCTTGAAGTAAACATCGAAACAGACTTTGCTGCTAACAATGATGAGTTCAAGGCTTTCGTTGCAGCAGTTGCTGATACAGTAATCGAGACAAACCCTGCTGACGTTGACGCACTTAAGGCAACAAAGATCAGCGGTGGTGACAAGACAGTTGAAGAGACACTTCAGGATCTGTTCATCAAGATCAGAGAGAACATGGTAATCAGAAGATTCAAGAGAATGGAAGGCATTCTTGTTCCTTACGTTCACGGTGCAGGTAGCATCGGCGTTATGGTAAAGCTTGATTCTGACATTGCAGCTGACAATGCTGAGCTCCTTGCTGCTGGTAAGGACTGTGCACTTCAGGTTGCTGCTATGAATCCTGCATACCTGAACAGAGAGGCTGTTCCTGCTGACGCTCTTGACAAGGAGAGAGAGATCATGCTGGCTCAGATGGCTGAGGATCCTAAGATGGCTAACAAGCCTGAGCAGGTTAAGCACAAGATCATTGACGGTAAGATCGGAAAATACTATTCTGAGAACTGCCTCCTTGAGCAGGCATTCGTTAAGGATGATAAGGTATCTGTTGGCAAGTACGTTGAGTCTGTAGCTAAGAAGCTTGGCGGCAAGATCGACGTTGTTGAGTACGTTCGTTTCGAGAGAGGCGAAGGCGTAGAGAAGAAGGAAGAGAACTTCGCTGACGAAGTTGCAGCAATGACAAAGTAATCTTTCTGACATAAATGAAAGCCCCTCGGTGGTAAGCCGAGGGGTTTTGTTTATGCTTTAAAATATTCAAGGACAGCGTCCAAACTGTCCATTTTCTTGTACACCATTGACAATATCTCATCTGTCGGTGCAATAAGATCTGGCACCATTATTGGTATCATTTTCGCATTGTAAGCCGCCTTTATGCCATTGTAAGAGTCCTCTACAGCAACAGTTTTCTCAGGCCTTACTCCCAGCTTCTCACAGGCAAGTAAATATATCTCAGGCTGTGGCTTTGAATGTTTTATCATATCTCCGCCAATAATCACATGGAAATAATCAAGCAGACCTGCTCCCTTTAGATTTTTGATAACCCCTTTGTAAGACGTTGATGAAGCAAGTCCTACCTTTATATCACGCTCTTTAAGGTAAGAAAGCAACTCCCTTGCTCCGCTTTTCAGAGGCAAACCACGCTCAGCGATAATATCTGCACAAATGGCTTTTGCTTCATCATAAAGTTCGGGTATTGACACTTTGTCACCATATGCGGCTTCTAGGATAGCCATTGTATCAACAGTGCTTCTGCCAATGCACTTCATAGCATTTTCGTGAACGTTGGTCAGACCATATTTCTTTCCAAGGCGCTCCCAGCTTTCAAGACCTATTACTTCGCTGTCGAAAATAACGCCGTCCATATCGAATACGATTCCGTCAAGTTCTGATATTTTCAAACCCACCACGCACCTCACTTGAAATACATATACAGATTACATTTTATCATGCCGTTGTAAAGCTTGCGCTTTTTGTCAGCCTTTTTGCCGAAAAACACCTCAAACTCCTCATGTGGGGAGATTATATAGCATGGGTTCTCCTTTGACGGGCAAAGTCTTTGTCCCATTTTCTTATAAAGCTCCTCGGCTTCCTTTATTTCAAGCATACGCTCGCCATATGGGGGATTAACAATTGTTATTGAACCCTCTATCTGGCTGTATTTTGAGATATCCTGCTGTTTTACTGTAAGCTTTGAGCCTACTCCTGCCTTTTTAGCGTTGTTTCTTGTAAGCTCAACCGCCATATCATCAACATCAAAGCCAAATGCCTTGAATGCACCCTGCCTGTCAATAGCGTCCATAGCCTCGGCTCTTGCATTGCGCCACGCTGTTTCAGGTATCTGTGACCACTGCTCTGCCGCAAAATTTCTTCTCAGACCAGGTGCAACTTTCAGTGCCTTGTATGCCGACTCAATAAGAAATGTACCTGAACCACACATAGGATCCACCACAACTGAGTCCGCACGAACTCTTGCAAGGTCAACTATACCTGCGGCAAGTGTTTCCTTGATAGGTGCGTCGTTGGAATTTCTTCTGTAGCCACGCTTGTGAAGTCCTACACCTGATGTATCAAGATAGATAGTCGCAATGTCCTTATGGATAGCAAACTGTATCTGATGTTTCGCCGCAGTTTCCTCAAAATAGCTTATGCCATAGGCTTTTTCAAGTCTTTTAACGCAGGCTTTTTTGATTATCTTCTGACAATCAGGGATAGAATGAAGCTTTGAATTAAGGGCATGACCCTTAACAGGGAAAGCGTCTTCCCTGCCGATAAAGTTCTCCAGCGGAAGATTCATAACACCGTCAAAAAGCTGTTCAAAGCTTTCTGCTCTAAAGCTGCCAAGCTCGATAAGTACACGCTCTCCTGTGGCGATCCAAAGATTTGCCTTTGCAAGCACGTCAAAGCCACCTTCAAAGCTTATCTTGCCGTCAGTTGTGGTAAGATTTTCACCGCCTATCTTTTTTATCTCATATGCAAGCACGCTTTCAAGCCCGAAATGGCATGGAACGCACATTCGCAGTTTATTTTCCATAATGATTTCCTTTCAAAAAAGCCTCCATAGAGTTATGGAGGCTTTAATTTTAATGATTTCCGCTACAATACTCAGGCTCGTTGGATTTCTTGTAATATCCAGTTGCCGTGCTATAGCATGAATTTGACGCAAGCTTACCTGTCTTTGTGCAGTAGGTGAGCTTTTCAACTGTATCAGGCATTTTGAAAGTCTTGTCAAATGACTTATGCTTCTCATTCTCAGCGATATCACCAAAAACGTTCTTCCAAATCGCACCGATATTCTGATACTCGTTCGTAGGGATAGTGGCAGGGTTTTCATAACCTATCCAGATACCTGAAACGTAGTCAGGAGTACAGCCTACAAATGAGAGGTCAAACCAGTCAGATGAAGTACCTGTCTTACCGACAAGGTCAGTATTGTTTAGCTTAGCATATCTACCAGTACCGTCCTGCTGAGTTATAACATTCTGCATCATTCTGTTCATAACGTAAGCGGTAGACTCGCTGATAGCCTGCTTGTATCCGTCGCTCTTTTCATAGATAGCGTTTCCGTCAGCGTCCTCTACCTTTGAAACGTAGGTAACGTCATACTTCTTACCGCCATTGCCGAATATCATATAAGCACCCACAAGCTCCTCAAGCTTAGTACCATTTGTAAGACCGCCGACAGTTACTGGTGAATAGTCAGCGTCGGAGTCTGCAAGCGTAGTGATGTCAAGCTTTTCCTTAAGGAAGTTATAGGAATAAGCAGGTGTCATTTTTTTGATAAGCTGTGCAGGAAGCGTATTAAGCGACCTTGTGAGCATTTCTACAGTTGTAAGCTGCTGATAAGACCAGTTTGCACTGTCGCCTGTTTCAGAATAGTTTACAGGCCACTTTTGGTCCTTGCCCTTTACCTTAATAGTGATAGGCTCATCAGTGAACAGGGTTGACCATGTCATAAGATCCTGATCCAGCGCTGGAGCGTATGACGCAATAGGCTTGATACAAGAACCTGGTGAACGTTTGGCATCAGTAGCAATATTATAAACTCTCGACTCCTTTTTCTTATCACGTCCGCCGACGATAGCCTTAACGTTGCCTTGGTAGTCCATAGCGATAAAGCCTGACCACAGAGTATCGTCCTTTTTGTTCATTTCATAGGTGGTGAAATTACTTTGCTTCTGCATTTCTTTTTCCACCTTCTTCTGCATACTTCTGTCAACAGTGGTATATGCAGTAAATCCGCCGTCATAAAGTCTTGCGGAAGCGTCATCCCATGAAATGCCATAATAGTCAGCGATTATCTGTATAGTCTGATTGATAGCAGCGTCCATGAAATAAGATGTCGGACCCTGATCTTTTGTTTCGTCCTCATAGATAGTTGAGCTTGTGTAGGTTATATCGCCTGTTATTTTAAGCTCATAGTTGAGGGCTTCGTTATATTCCTGCTCAGAAATTGCACCGTTATCGAGCATATGATCAAGCGTATACTTCTGTCTGAGCTTGTTGTTTTTCATATTATCATATGGGTTGTTTGCAGCAGGCCAGCTTGTCATACCCGCAAGTGAAGCTGCCTCAGCAAGGTTAAGATCCTTTACGTCCTTGCCAAAATAGAAGTTTGCAGCAGCCTGAACTCCGATGATATCATACTCCTGAGTTGTCAGTGGCACAAGGTTAAGATAGCTTTGGAGGATATCTTCCTTTGTGTAGGTCTTTTCCACGTTGATAGAACGGAAGATCTCTCGTATCTTACGCTCGATACCATGGATAGAATCTCTGGAGTCATCACCCGTGATGTTCTTGATAGTCTGCTGAGTGATAGTCGAACCACCTATCTGTCTGCCGCCGTATATCGGTATGAATACATTGACAAATGAAGCGAACGTTCTCTTGAAGTCAACGCCGTCATGAGAATAAAATCTCTCGTCCTCGGTGTACACAAAAGCGTCCTGAACATACTGAGGGATATCCTCAAGATCAGCCCATACAACGTGCTTATTGCTGTTTTTCAGAGCATAATAAAGGTCATACTCCTGTGAATCCTCATCATCTTCATCATAGTCAGGGTTGACAGACAAAAATCTCGAAATGTTGCTTGTTTCCGTCTTGTCAAGACTGATAGTTGTTGTGGTATCTGCAAAGTTAAGAACGTAAATAGTCAGAACTGTTGCAAATATAGAACAGGTGATAATGAGTATCAGGAATATCGACAGCAAAGCTGTGCCTAATATTTTGAGAACTCTGACAGCAGGATTAGTGGATCTTTTCTTTTTGCGTTTTTTCACTGCCGTGTTTTTTATTTCATCCATAAATTTAACCTTTCGTCTTTATTTGATCTGATATTATTATACCACATACGAATCAAAAAGTTAAGTCTTTTCGGTAAATCTTTAGTTTTTTCTAAGGATTTTTTGGCAGAACAAAGCTGCCGTTATTTCATTGAAAATAAAAAACGAGGGCGATCACTCGCCCCCATGAATTTTATTGCTTATTCAGCGTCCTCAGAAGCCTCGTCATCAGCAGGAAGCAAAGCTCTCATAGACAGGCTGATCCTCTTCTTGTCGAGATCGATCTCTGTGATCTGGCAATCAACTACCTGACCTACAGAAAGGATATCTGCAACATTGTTTACTCTCTGGTTAGCGATCTGAGAGATGTGGATAAGACCGTCGATACCGTCAATGATCTGTGCAAAAGCACCAAAGCTTGTGATAGAAACAACAGTAGCCTTAACTACCTGACCTACCTCATAGTTAGCCTTGAAGATCTCCCATGGATTCTCTGAAGCCTTCTTATATGTCAATGAAACCTTCTTTGTTTCGCTGTCGATATCCTTGATAGTAACAGTGATCTTATCGCCAACGGAAACAACGTCTGAAGGGTGCTTGATCCTGTTCCAAGAAAGATCCATTCTTCTAATAAGGCCGTCAACACCACCGAGATCTACGAATACGCCGTAATCTGTGATAGACTTAACTGTACCCTCTACCTCAGAACCGATCTGAGCTGTCTCAAAGAACTTAGCCTGAGCTGCTGCTCTTTCCTCTCTTGCTACTGCACGGATAGAACCAACTGCTCTCTGCTTAGCCTCGTTTACCTCAAGGATCTTGAAGCTTACTGACTGCTTGAGCAGATCGTTAAGATCGAAATCTCTTCTTGGAGCTGCCTGTGAAGCAGGGATAAATACCTTAACACCGTTAGCTGATACGAGTACACCGCCCTTAACAACGTTTGTAACTGTACCTGTAAGTGTAGCGTCAGCTTCCTTAGCCTCAACTATCTTCTGGAAACCAAGAACTGCGTCAACCTTCTTCTTAGAAAGTGTAACGATACCCTCCTGGTCATTTGTCTTAA
This sequence comes from Ruminococcus sp. CAG:57, assembly GCF_000435935.1. Lineage (NCBI taxonomy): Bacteria > Bacillati > Bacillota > Clostridia > Eubacteriales > Oscillospiraceae > Ruminococcus > Ruminococcus sp. CAG:57. Next base: position 37,215 of record NZ_FR890711.1, read on the forward strand.
GAACGATCAGATCGATCTTGTCGCCTACCTTTACGATATCCTCTGGCTTCTTAGTAGGATCATCTGTAAGTTCAGATGCAGGAATATAGCCTGTGTGCTTTGTTCCGATATCTACGGCTACTTCACCGTTATTGATATCGGTGACAACGCCCTCAACCTTCATTCCCGTATGTATTTTTTTCAGAGTCTTTTCCAGTTCCTCCTCAAAATTAAATTCTTCGTCAACATTGTTCAACATTTCACTCATGGTCTGTTGTACCTCCTTGATTATATAAGCCGGCGTCGATGCACCAGCAGAAATCCCGATAAATTTTGCACCTGATAAGTCAATATCACATGCCCTCAGTCCTTCGGCGTCCTCCACAAGCCAACATTTGCAATATTCATCGCATATGGCTTTAAGCTTGTGAGTATTGGAGCTGTGCAGCCCTCCGACTATTATCATTATGTCGGCAGCCTTCGCAAGCTCCGCCGCCTCCTTCTGTCTTTCAGAAGTGGCACTGCATATGGTGTTATACACCACAGCCTCAGGCAGATACCTCTCAAAAAGCTCTTCGCACTTTCTCCACATATTCTTATTATACGTTGTCTGAGCCAGAATTGCAACCTTTTTTGACGAAAAATCTTTCTCTTTCACCAAATTTTCAAAATCGTCACATGAACTGAACACATAACTCTCTCCGCTGCAATGACCTCTTATACCCATTATTTCCGGGTGAGCCTCATCACCTGCGATAAGAATAACGTATCCCTCGCCCGATTTTTCGGCTGCTATCTTGTGTATCCTTGCCACAAAGGGACAGGTAGCGTCAATTACTTCCGCACCTACCTTTGCAAGCTTTTCATACACGTCCAGTCCAACTCCGTGGGATCTGATAACAACTGTCTGGTCTTTCGTGACCTTATCCACATCGGTGGAGTAAACTCCTTTTGCTTCAAGGTCAGAAACTACGTTTGGATTGTGAATGATTGGGCCTAACGTTACAACATTATTTCGGTTATCTAATTCATTATACACTATTTTTACGGCTCTGTCTACACCAAAACAGAAACCTGCGGTCTTTGCAACGCAAATTTTACACTTTGTTAACATTTAATGTACCAGCTCCGTGATATTTTTCATGATCTCGTTCTTGATAGTCCTAAGAGAATGAGGGTCGGTAGCTGTAACGCCTATCTCGCCAGGCACTATAGGCTTGCCAAATCTTACAACTACACGCTTTCTGAATTTGAGCTTGCCCTCGAAATTGATACCAACAGGGACCACAGGCACCTGAGCCACAGCCGCCACCAATGCAACGCCTGTTTTGCCCTTTCCTACCTTGCCGTCCTTTGAACGTGTTCCCTCAGGGAAGATGACAAGGTTTCTGCCCTTTTCAAGCTTTTCGATAGATGTATCTATTACCTGAGTGTCGCCCTTTCCTCTTGTAACAGGGAATGCTCCGAACGCTTTTATAAGCAGAGTGAAGAACACATTCTGATGAAAAAGCTCCTCCTTAGCCATATAAGACAGCGGCACTTTTGTTGGCAGTGCGATAAAAACAGGGTCCTGATAGCTTCTGTGGTTTGAAGCGAATATATTCCCGCCGTCCTTTGGGATATTTTCCGTACCCTCGAAAGTGATGTTAAAATACAGATGATAAAGTCCGATAACGATATATCTCAGCACTGTGTACCAAAACATATGGAAATGACCAAGCCTGTGTTCTTTTTTCACAGGTCTGACAGGCATTATCTCTTTTATCTTACGCTCTTTTTTTTTAGTCTTGTCAGTTATTACCTTGTAGATAGCCTCAACAGACTCTTCAAGAGTCAACTCAGTAGAATCCACCTCAACGGCGTCCTCAGCCTTTTTGAGAGGAGCTATCTCTCTGTGAGTATCGTTATAGTCACGCTGGATTATATCCTGCAATACCTCGTCATATGTAGACTTGTCGCCCTTTTCCTGAAGTTCCTTGAAACGTCTTTCTGCTCTTGCCTCAGGAGCGGCTGTGAGGAATATCTTCACTTCAGCGTTTGGCAAAACCACAGTGCCGATATCTCTGCCGTCCATGATGATGTTGTTTTCCTTTGCGATATTCTTCTGAAGTTCAAGCAGAAATTCTCTTACCTCAGGTATAGCAGACACCTTTGACGCACCCATGGATATCTCAGGCGTTCTTATTTTGTCTGAAACGTCCTCGTCATTGAGCATTACTCTTTGCCCTGCTTCTGTGTAGCAAAGCTTTATGGATATCTCACCAAGAAGGGGTTTTATCTGCTCAGGGTCAGAAAGGTCTGCACCCTTGCTTATAACATAATAAGCTATAGAGCGGTACATCGCACCTGTGTCTACATATACATATTCAAGCTTTTTCGCTACCGCCTTTGCGATAGTGGACTTTCCTGCTCCGGAAGGTCCGTCGAGAGCCACGTTTATTCCCATATCAAAATCTCCTTATCCTATTTTATCCGCACAGCTATACGCCGTGGAAAACGCTATCTGCAAATTAAAACCGCCTGTATAAGCGTCAACGTCAAGCACCTCACCGATAAAGTAAAGTCCTTTACACAGCTTTGACTCCATTGACCGTGGGTCTATCTGCGAAACATCAACTCCTCCACGAGTGATTATAGCCTCCTCCACAGGACGCATACACTTCACTGTGAACGTTAGCTTTTTCACTGTGGAAACAAGCCTTTCACGCTCCTCACGGGTTATCTGATTGACCTTTTTCTCAGGATCGATGCCGCACCTTTTTATTATAAGGGGTATTATCTTCGAGGGCAGCAGCTTACCCAGTGAATTCTGAAAATCTCTGTTTGGAAAATCACCGAAATCACGAAGTATCCTGCTGTCAAGCTGTTCATGGCTCAGCGCAGGTTTAAGGTCGATATCCATATAATACCTTGACTTGTTCATATCACCAAGGTGAGCCGAAGCCGAAAGTACAAGCGGTCCGCTCAGACCAAAGTGTGTGAAAAGCATTTCCCCAAGCTCGTGGAAAAGTGGTTTATCTCTGTCCTCTTCACGAAGCGTCAAGGTGCAGTTTCTAAGGGAAAGCCCCATTGCAGAAGCACATTCCTCACGCTCATAAGTGACTACAGGGCAAAGTGACGGAGTTATTGCCGTGACCTTATGCCCCACAGACTTGGCAAGCTTATAGCCGTCGCCTGTTGAGCCTGTCCGTGGATAGGACTTTCCGCCAGTTGCAACGATAACGCTGTCTGCGTAATAATCCCCATGCTCGCATTTAAAGCCCTCTGCTCTGCCATCCTTTATGATAAGCTCTTTTACCTCATCGTCGATAAACTGCACACCACTGTCCTCACAGGCTTTCACAAGTGCTTTTACGATATCCTTTGCGTTGTCGCTCACAGGGAACACCCTGTTGCCACGCTCAGTTTTAAGCTCCACACCAAGACACTCAAAAAAGCTCATAACGTCCTCAGGTGCAAATCTGCTCAGTGCTGAATACATGAACTTGCTGTTGCGTGGGATATTTTTCATAACAGTGTCAGCGGTACAGTTGTTTGTGACGTTACACCTGCCCTTGCCTGTTATCATGAGTTTTCTGCCCTGACAGCCGCTATGCTCGATAACAGCAACGCTCTTTCCACGCCAGCCAAGCTGAACTGCGCAGAACATTCCTGCCGCACCTGCGCCTGCTATAACTGCGTCAAATCTTCTCACTGTGTATCTTCCTCGCTTTTTGCGTAAACATCATACTCAGCCCATACCTTTTCAAGACGTTCAAAGGTCTGGGACACTCTGTCGATATTTCTTATGGATACCGCAACGATAAGTGCATTTATAAGGCTCAGCGGTGCAACGAGAGAGTCAACGAACGAAGCCATATCGCTTCTTGCAAGAAGCAGGCTGTCTGCATACTTTGCGATAGGCGAAGCCTTTGAGTCTGTTATAGCTATAACGTTCGCACCGTTGCTCTTTGCATACTTCAAAGCCTTGACAGTCTGCTTTGAATACCTCGGGAAAGATATGCCTATCATGGCGTCCTTTTCGTCTATTCTCATTATCTTTTCAAAAAGCTCGGAAGTAGTCGTACTCTGAACAAGCTTTACATGTGGGAAAATAAGTCCAAGATAATAAGCAAGGAACGAAGCGATAGAAGCTGCACTTCTCGTACCCATTATGTAAAGGGTATTGCAGGATACGATAGTGTCAACGGCATTGTTAAAGTCCTCCTTTGAGGTTTCCTCCAAAGTACGCCTTATCTTGTCGATGTCGAGGTTGAGTACCCTTTCAAGCACGTTGTCACTGCTCATAAGGTCGGAAGTGACCTCTATTCTCTGAACAGTTGTAAGCTTGTTTCTCATAAGCTCCTGCAAGCCTTTTTGAAGGGCAGGATAGCCGTCATAGCCAAGCTCCGAGGCAAATCTTACCACCGTTGATTCGCTGACGCCCACGGTTTTTCCAAGCTTCTGAGCCGTCATAAAAGCCGCTTTGTCATAGTGGGAGAGAATGTAGTTCGCAATAAGCTTGTGTCCCTTTGATAAGCCTGAAAGCTTTTCATTGATAAGCGTAAATAAATCTTTTTCCATTTCTATCTATACCTTTCAGCATATATTTAAGCCCACAGATCCTCCTGTAGGGCGAGTATCCTTTTTCTTCTTGCTTCTGTTTTGTCCTTATCTGGGATATAAACGCCGTCCTTTAAGATAAGCACGTCACCCTCGTGAACGTCTTTTGTTCCAGAAAGCGGTATATCCTTTTTTTCTCCCTGCTCAGTTTCGCACACGGCATAGCCGTTTTCTATCCTGTCAACTATAAAAATCTCTTCCATATCACTTTTCTCCCTTTTCAGCAGAAACGCTCAACCCCTCGCCATCTGAGCTGAAAACTATCGTTCCCACATCTGCAGTGACATACAAATGGGAAGCATATTTTTTCAGCCTTGTGACAGTTTCCTCGTGTGGGTGACCATACTTGTTGCCCTTACCGCAGGATATAACAGCATATCTCGGCATGACCTTGTTAAGAAAATCGACCCCCGAAGAAGTGGAACTGCCATGATGACCTGCTTTAAGCACCTTTGCAGAAACGTCATAACCCTGAGAAAGTATATCTTTCTCCTCAGTGGTCTCGCAATCCCCCGTGATAAGAAAGCTGTTCTCACCGTCTGTTATCTTCACAAGTGTGGAATAGTTATTAAGATCATCATAATCCTTTTTGGGTGTGAAAAGCTTCACCTTACAGCTTCCAAGCTCAAATTCCATAGGCTTTGCCTGTGTTATCTTCAAGCCCTTTGCCTTTATGCTTTTGAGCATTTTCTCATATATCGTTGTGGTGGGCGTCATATCAGCCTTGACTTTCGGCATAATGAATTTATCCACCTGAAACTGGTCTATTATCTCGCTCATTTCACCAATATGGTCAGCGTGAGGGTGGGTGGCAATGAGATATTTTAACTCTGTCACTCCCTGCTTTTCAAGATATTTTTCTATTTTATTGCTGTCATCTTTATCGCCGCTGTCAATGAGCATAGCCTCGCCTTGTGATATCACAAGGGTGCTGTCGCCCTGACCAACATCGATAAAATGCACCTCTGTCTGAGCGTGTTCCGCCGGCTTGTCCTCAACGCCTGCCTTGATAAGCAAGTTGTCGAAAGAAACTAACCCTGTCAGGTCAAGCACTGTAAAAAGCAGCACCACAAAAACCGCTATGAGCGTTACCGCCTTTTTAAGCGGTGCTGTCGAATTTTTCTTTTTCGCAGATCTGCCTGCCATGTTATCCCTTTCCGCCTGAGCTATCTTCTTGCCTGCATTTCAGCCCATTCTTCTTTTGTTATGTTTATCTTTCGTGCCTTAGAGCCTTCCTGTGGTCCTATTATGCCCATTTCCTCTATCTCGTCCATGATACGGGCGGCTCTAGGGAAACCGAGCTTTAGCTTTCTCTGCAAGAACGCGGTGGAAGCGTTATTTGTCTGCACAATTATGGATATTGCCTGATTTACAAGGTCATCATCAGGATTTACGGAAACATTATCGCTGCCTGCCGAACCGCTGTCCTTTGGCTGTGGAGTATTCTCCTCCACCTCTGCGATAACTTCGTCGCTATATTCTGCGGTATGCTCGTTCTTGAGGAAGTTTACAACCTCTCTTATCTCAGAAGTCGCTGCATAGCCGCTCTGCATTCTTATAGGCTTTTTAACGCCAACAGGCTTATAAAGCAGGTCACCGTTTCCAAGAAGCTTCTCTGCACCGCTTTCATCAAGTATAACTCGTGAGTCAACGTTGCTGGATACACTGAGAGAAACTCTCGATGGGATATTTGACTTGATAAGTCCTGTCAACACGTCCGCCCTAGGGGACTGTGTTGCGATTATCATATGTATTCCTGCCGCACGAGCGAGCTGTGCAAGTCTTAAAACTGAATCCTCTACCTCGCTTCTCGCAGCCATCATAAGATCGGCGAACTCATCGACCACAATAACTATCTGTGGCAGCAGGTCGATCTTTGCACGGACTTCGTCCTGCTCCTCGGCAGGCTTATTGCGTTCTTCAAGAACCATGTCGTTAAACTCCTGCAAGTTCTTTACATTGTTCGCCTCGAACATAAGATAACGCTTGTTCATTTCATTTACCGCCCATCCAAGCGCACCAGCCGCCTTTAAAGGCTCGGTAACAACAGGGATAAGCAAATGAGGTATCTTATTATAAATAGGAAACTCGACTTTCTTAGGGTCGATAAGAATAAGCTTTACTTCGTCAGGCGACGCATGGTAAAGTATAGAAAGTATGATAGAGTTTGTAAAAACAGACTTACCTGAACCTGTTGTACCTGCAACGAGCATATGCGGCATTTTGGCGATATCGCCGATAATGATATTACCCTCGATATCCTTGCCCACTGCAAAGGTAAGCTTGCCCTTTGCCTTTCTGTATTCCTCGCTGTCGATAAGCTCACGGAGAGAAACCGTATCTCTATGATCGTTCGGCACTTCTATGCCTATGCACGCCTTGCCCGGCACAGGAGCTTCGATACGAACGCTCATTGCCGCGAGGTTAAGTGCGATATCGTCTGCAAGACCCGTTATCTTCGACACTCTTACGCCTGCTGCAGGCTGAAGCTCATATCTTGTAACGGACGGACCTCTATGTATGCCCACGATCCTTGTTTTAGCGCCATATGTTTCAAGCGTTTCCACAAGCTTCGCAGATTTCTCTTGTATCTCCTGCTGGACTATCTCGGAAGCCACAGGATTTTTAGCATATTTGAGTATATCCACAGGCGGATAAACGTAAGCGGATATTTTATTATCTTTCTCAAAGAACGTTGTCTGACCGTTCTTATCAACATTCACTACTGGTGGCTTAACAGGCTCGTCCTTGGACTTCTTTTCTTCTCTGCTGTCGCCTATGGCGTTTTCTATTATCTTTTTAAGCTCCTCATTATCGGTAGTCTTAGCCGTTTCTTCAAGCTTTTCATGTGTTATCACAGGAGCTTTCACAGGGTGGACCGGCATATCTATCTTTGAAGCGTCTACCTTGTCGGTAGCTTCTTCCGCCTCTGCAACAGGCACAAAGGCTTCCGCCGCAGTATCAGGGCCATCATCAGGATAGAATTTTGCAATATCAACCCTACCATTACGCCTTGGCTCCTTCTTCTCTCTTGGAGGCTTCGGAGGCTGAGCCGCACGCTCGATACGCTCCTCGTTCACCGCTTCATAGCTCTTTATAAAAGGCTTTGAAACTGCCTTTAGAAGCTGCGGAAGCGTAACATTTGTAAGCAGCATTATAAAAGTGAACGCCACAAGCACGATAACGATACCTGCGCCAACTCTCTTGAAAAGCGAAAGCAAAGGCCAGCCAAGCAATGCGCTTGCAAGTCCGCCGCCACGGAGCTGTTTTCCATCATTGAAAAGCCCCACAAGTTTGAGCCAGAACGAACTTCCGTCCACAGAGCCCACTTGGATTATCTGAGCCATGCCGCTTATAAGAAGCATAAGAACGCTTCCCTCCACCACCTTCGCTATGACCTTGTTGTGTGTCACATCTGAAGCTATCATAAGTGCAACATAGATTATCATAGGTGCAAACAGAAATACTGTCACGCCGAAAAGTCCTCGGTTCAGCTCATGGAGCCATTTCCACAAGCCGTCCCCCTCCACGAACGTGATAAGCAATTCAAGTATGCCAAAAAAGAAAAGTATGTAAGACCAGAAGCGTCTGTTCTCTCTTTCTCTCACTGCTGTCATGGAATTTGACTGTGGCGGCTTGCTCTGAGGCTTTTGCTGTTTTGTATTCTTTTTTGCAGCTTGCGCAGGCTTTTGTGCGGGCTTTTTCTTTGCCGCTGTCTGCTTTGGCGCAGGCTTTGAGCCTTTCTTTTGAGCTGCCATTTATTTTACCATTCCTTTCGGTATTTGTCTTATTTAAGCAAATAAAGGCAAAATGTTATTTGCCTTTATAACCCACAAAAAAGCCTGAAAACAGAATTTCAAGCTTTTTCACAGAAACTGTATTATCTTATGTCATTACTTTGCAAAGGATATAGGGTGACCCATGCACATCTCGATAAATGAGATAACAAGGACTATGACGCCAAGCACAAGGGTATAATAAGCAAACACCTTGAATTTATCCGTTTTAACGAGCCAGTTTACAAGCTTGATAGCACAAAGTCCCACAAATGCGGCTACTACAAATCCAACTGCACAGCTAACCCAATCTATATCAGCACGTGTTGAAACTGCGTCCTTGACTTCAAGCAGACAGCTCATAAGTATAACAGGTATGCCCAGAATGAAAGAATACTTTACCGATGTTTCTCTGGTCATGCCTGAGAAAAGTCCCGCTGAGATAGTCGAGCCTGATCTTGAAACGCCAGGCAACAGTGCAACTCCCTGAAAAAGTCCGACCGTTATTGCGTCTTTATAAGCTATATCGCCCTGAGTCTTTTTACCCTTTACACAACGATCTGACATAAAAAGTATCGCCGATGTATAAAGGAAACAAAGACCCTCTGCGAAAATGCTTGAATCCTCTGCAATGCCCTCAAACCAGCCCTTAAATGGCAGGAACGGCACAAGGCAGAAGCAGGAAACAATTATCATAACTATCATACGCCTTGGAGGATTCATATTTTTAAGAGTGAACTTGCCTGTAAAAATATCCTTTATCATAACGCCAAGCTCTTTTATCATATCCCATATTGTCTTCCTGAAAGCCACAAATACTGCTACCAGCGTGCCAAGGTGAAGTATCGCCGAGAAAAACAAAGCTCCCTCTCCGCTGTTTCCTGTAAAATGCTGATACAGTGAAAGATGTCCTGAACTTGAAACTGGAAGAAACTCCGTCAAGCCCTGAATTATAGCCTGAAAAATCGCATTGATGATACCCATTGCTGTCCTCCGAAATTTTGTTGTTTGTCAGAGATAAAAGCCGTCACGGCTGAGATAATGTGCCGGGTCTGTGTCCACAGCAGTATCATCATCCTCAAACTCTTCTCCGATATCTACGTCAGTCCTGAATACGTCATAAAGGTCGATTATTGTCTGAAACATTTTCAGCTTTCTCCTTTTCAGAACTGTTTTCTATCATATCATAAAGGCAGTCTATCGCCTCGGAAAGCCCTCCGAGCCTGTCGATAAGCCCCTCTTTTACAGCCTGCTCCCCGTCGATAACAGAACCAACGTCCATTACAAGCTCGCCCGTTGACATCATAAGCTCACGGAAACGCTCAGGCTTTATGGCTGAATTATCGCACACAAAGCGAACTATCCTTTCCTGCATTTTGTCAAAATAAGAAAGCGTCTGGGGTACTCCCAGCACAAGCCCGTTCATTCTAACAGGGTGTATAGTCATTGTGGCGCTTGGCACTATAAATGACTTTTTCGCACACACCGCCAACGGCACGCCTATGGAGTGACCTCCGCCCACAACCATTGACACAGTAGGCGTTTTCATACTAGCAATAAGCTCTGCAATGGCAAGTCCTGCTTCCACATCTCCGCCCACAGTGTTGAGGATTATCACAAGACCCTCTATGCTCCTATCCTGCTCGATAGCAACAAGGGCAGGTATGATATGCTCATACTTGGTGGTCTTGTTTTGTGCAGGCAAAATATAATGCCCCTCCACCTGACCGATAATGTTCAGGCAGTGTATAACGTGCTTTGCGTCTGGCAATGTGACAGAACCCATTTCCTTTATCTGCCTTATATCCTCAGCAAGCTTTTCGCTCTCTACATTTTCTTCTTGTTCAGACACTCAGATACCTCCCGTTCTTCATTAGTAACTTTCGTCACAGGAGAAGTATTTGCAGTGTTCATTAAAAATATGCAGGAAAACCGCCACACCTTTAATATAATAGCACAAGTTCTACCTAATGTCAACAACTTGCAAGAGCTAAAAAAACAATTTTTGCAGGAAATTTACGCTATCCTGCAAATTATTTATAAAAAGTTTAAATCTATTTTTGATACTCCTCAGCAAGCACCTGTTCACACCAAAGTATAAGATCTGCGAAATCTTCCTTGTCAAGATAGGAGAAATACTTGTTCACAGCCTCACCCTCAGCAGCTTCTATGGTGTCCGTCAGGCAATAGCCGTCAGAGGAAATAGTTATCTCTGTTTTGGTGTTCTCTTTAAGTCCTAGAGTTATCTGTATAAAATCAAGTCCCGGATCTTTAGACGGAGCCGTCCTGTATGAAGCGTTGCCGAAGCTGTCTATCATTTTCACAAGCTCGTTGTAATCATCATGATCGGCAAGATAGCATTCTCCGTATTCTCCGCCTACTTTCACACAAACCTTTGCATATGCGCCCTCGTAGATATCATAATTATAAAAGTCATCAAAGCAAGCATAGTATATGCCGCCATTCTTTGTGAGCTTATAAAAGCCTTTGTACGCCTTATTTGTATCTATGCTGTCGGCTGATATCTTCTCAACAAAATCCCACTTATCCGAGCCGTCTGATGACACAACATTTTTACCGTCAGGAATCATAAGTGAATAAACTGCGTCCGTGCCGCTGTCATCAGCCTGCGACTCATATGTATAAAGGCTGTCAGCGGAGAATTTCTTATGCTTATAGTCACTTAAATTTCCGTCGCTGTCATATTTCATATACTGCATAGGAGCGTTGCGCTCTTTATCATAAGAAAGCTGTAAAATACCATTGCTCACCACAGTTATTTCAGTGTACTCATCAGCTTCAAGCACAACGTTTCCGGACTTGTCAAGAAGTCCCACTGCTCTGCCGTCACGATAAGTGAAGAAAAGATCTGCAAGAAGCTTTTCACATTTATATCCCTCAAAAGGCTGCTCCTCAACCTCGGCAACATACTGAGTGCTGTCAAAGCTTGTATAAAGCTTTCGTGAAAGCTCGTCAAGGCTTTTTATTTTATTCAGAAACTCCGGAAATTTGTATTCCTTGACCTTCACATTGCTTGGTTGAGCTGAGTCGCTTGTCTTTATCTGCGACACCGCAGACGACTGTGTTGTTTCTTTGTCTTTTTCACAGCCAAACATAGAAATTGTCAGCGTCAATGCAAGCGCAAGAGCCGCACATTGTTTTCTTTTTGTCATCGTTATCCCCTCGTATTTTATTTTGTTATCTCACAGCACGAGCCGTTACACTATATTATAATACACAAATCTGATTTTTGCAAGATATATTAAAACTTTTTATTCTTTATCATAGCAGTATGGTAATACGCTAAATGTTATAAAAGTGTTAAATGTTTAAAAGTGCCTTTACATATAGAATGTTTTGTGCTATAATATTCTAGTGGCAGTATTGATTTTAATAAATATCTGCTACTAATTTTGCTGTTTTATGGCAAGGAGGATAAAATTAAATGGTTAGAGCGATTGTCGGCGCAAACTGGGGCGACGAGGGTAAGGGCAAGCTTACCGATATGCTTGCTGAAAAGTCTGATATAGTAGTAAGATTTCAGGGCGGTGCTAACGCAGGACATACTATTGTAAATCACTACGGAAAGTTCGCTTTGCACACTTTGCCTTCCGGCGTATTCTATGATCACACAACAAATATTATCGGCAACGGTGTTGCACTTAATATCCCTGTATTTTTCAATGAGCTTAAAAAGGTAACTTCCGAAGGCGTTCCAATGCCTAAGATACTTATTTCCGACAGAGCGCAGATGGTAATGCCATATCACGTTCTGTTTGACCAGTACGAAGAGGAAAGACTCGGAAAGGCAAGCTTCGGCTCAACAAAATCGGGTATCGCACCTTTCTATTCTGATAAATATGCAAAGATAGGTTTCCAGGTACAGGAGCTGTTTGACGAAGAGGCTCTCAAGGTAAAGATCAAGAGAGTTCTTGAAACAAAGAACATTCTTCTTGAACATCTCTATCACAAGCCTCCTATCGACGCTGATGAGCTTTTCAACACTCTTATGGAGTATAAGGAAATGGTAGCACCATACGTATGCGACGTATCTGCTTTCCTTTGGAACGCTATCAAAGAGGGCAAGAACGTTCTTCTTGAGGGTCAGCTTGGCTCACTGAAGGATCCTGACCACGGTATCTATCCAATGGTAACATCTTCATCTACACTGGCAGCATACGGTGCTATCGGTGCAGGTATACCTCCTTATGAGATAAAGACTATCGTAACTGTTGTTAAGGCTTATTCTTCCGCAGTTGGTGCAGGTGCATTCATTTCTGAGATATTCGGCGATGAGGCTGACGAGCTGAGAAAGAGAGGCGGCGACGGCGGAGAGTTTGGTGCAACAACAGGCAGACCTAGAAGAATGGGTTGGTTCGACTGCGTTGCAACTAAGTATGGCTGCCGTATCC
>NZ_FR890711.1:50003-53592 GCF_000435935.1 Ruminococcus sp. CAG:57
GGCTGCCGTATCCAGGGCGCAACAGATGTTGCTTTCACAGTAGTTGACGTTCTTGGCTATCTTGACAAAATACCTGTATGCGTAGGCTATGAGATAGACGGCGAGGTAACAACAGACTTTCCTACAACAAGAAAGCTTGAAAAGGCAAAGCCTGTTTTTGAAGTTCTCGACGGCTGGAAGTCAGACATCAGGGGCATCAAGAAGTATGAAGATCTTCCTGAAAACTGCAAGAAGTATATCGACTTCGTTGAAAAGCATATCGGCTTCCCTATCACAATGGTTTCAAACGGACCAAAGAGAGAGGACATCATCTACAGAGAAAGCCCACTTTCAAAGTAATTTCAAATATCACAAAAGGCTGCGGCAAAAAGTCGCAGCCTTTTTTCTATATTTTTGCCTTGTTAAGGAGATAGAGGATATCTTTCGGTGAATAGACTTCTATTGCTCCGTCACGGAGAAGCGCACACTGTCCTGCGTATTTCTCGCTGAAAATGTCATGAGGCGGTATAACAAAAACGTCTTTATTCTGGGATAAAGCATGATTTACAGTATTCAGCGTGCCGCTGCGTATTCCTGCTTCAACCACAAGAACGCAATGTGAAAGTGCCGAAACAATGCGGTTTCTTATACGAAAATTCTCAGGAACAGGTCTTGCCTGCGGGAAAAATTCTGAAATAGCTACCCCATGTGTTGCTATCTCACGCTTGAAGCCCGTCCTGCCACGAGGATAATCATATTCTAGCCCACAGCCCATAACAGCTACAGTGCTTCCACCTGCACGCATCGCACTGCGGTGTGCGGCAGTGTCGATACCCATAGCAAATCCGCTTATGATATTTACTCCTCGCTCTGCAAGAAAACTTGAAAACTCCTCCGCCACGACTACAGAATAATCGCTTGGTTCTCTAGTGCCGATAATGGCAACGCTCTTTTCAATAGACAGACAGCTCACATCGCCACGGCAGAAAAGCACAGCAGGTGGACATTCTATCTGTTTCAACCGTTCAGGATAAAGAGGATCGTCAGGGGTGAGGATATATATACCCTTTTTCTCGCAGTATTCAGCCACCTGTTTCGCCTGAAAGAACGTACAGCAGGCTATCTTTTCAGCCTCCTGCTGAGTAACATATCCACAGCGCAGTGACAATAGATCATCGCACATTTCTTCAACGCTGTCATAATATGACATAACATCCCACAAACGCTTGTCCGCAGGTCCGAACGCAACATCGAGCCACAGCCACAACAGCTTTCTATCTGTATTTTCAAGCATTTTTCCCGCACCTCCAGTTGGCAGATTTCTTTTAATCTTATTGTATCATATTTTATTGTTAAAAACAACAAAATTTTATAGCATTTTGGTTAAATCAAAGGATTACTGTTGAAAAGGGCAATACCATATGTTATAATGGATATTGAAAATTTGAACTTGAAAGGATAGTTGCTTAATGATAAACAAGCTTGACCTCAGCGGTGAGTGGCTGCTGTGTCTTGACAAGGAATGTAAGGGTACTGACCTTGTTTTTGATGATACAATAAACCTTCCAAACACCACTTCCAACGCTAAAAAAGGCGAATACAATACTAAGAGAGAAACAGGCTTTCTTACAGACACATATAAATTTGAGGGCTTTGCATGGTTCAGAAAAAACGTTGACTTCTCTGCTCTGCAATGTGAAAATCTTAAACTTTATCTTGAAAGAACAAGAATAACTGAACTTTATATAGACGGCAAAAAGATAGGCAGGCAGGAGAGCCTTTGCACTCCGCACATCTATGACCTGAACGAGTATATCGGTACTGGCGTGCATGAAATGACTATCTGCGTTTCAAATGTTGGCTACAAGACCAAGGGCGGACACCTGACTTCACCTGACACTCAAACCAACTGGAACGGAATCACAGGACGCATCGAGCTTATAGGCTACAAAAACGCCCACGCTGAAAATGTTATGCTTTGGTGCGATATTCATAACAAGACAGTAAGAGTAACAGCCAACATAACAGGCGGAAAAAGCGGAAAAGCTGTCATAAGCGCTGAGAGTTTCAACAGCGAAAAAAGCCACACTCCTGAGGTGCAGAGCTTTGAATACACCGACGGCAAGCTTGACGCTTTATACAAAATGGGCGACGATTGCCTGCTTTGGAGTGAGCATGAGCCTAATCTCTACAAGCTGAGAATAGATATCGACGGTGACATGAGCGAGCATATCATCGGTATGCGTGAGTTCATGACTGAGGGTGGAAAGTTCACCATAAACGGAGAAAAAACCTTTCTCAGAGGAAAGCATGACGGCATGATATTCCCTAAGACCGCTTTTGCACCTACCGACCTTGAGGAATGGCTGAGGGTAATGAAGATATCAAAGTCATACGGCATGAACCACTACCGCTATCACACCTGCTGTCCCCCTGAGGCTGCGTTTGTCGCTGCGGATATGCTTGGAATTTATATGGAGCCACAGCTTCCTTTCTGGGGAACTATCACAGAAGAGGGCGAGGAAAACCACAATCAGGAGGAGCAGGATTTCCTCGTTGAAGAGGGCTTCAATATGCTGAAATTCTTCGGCAATCACCCTTCCTACTGCATGATGTCAATGGGCAACGAGCTTTGGGGTTCAAAGAAGATACTCAACGATATAATAGGCGGCTACAAGAAATTTGACAACAGACACCTTTACACACAAGGTTCAAACAATTTCCAGTGGTTCCCTAACGTTATAGAAAATGACGATTTCTTTGTTGGCGTAAGACTTGCAAACGACAGGCTTATAAGAGGCTCATACGCTATGTGTGACGCTCCACTTGGTCATATTCAGACTGACAAGCCTGCGGCAAATCACGATTATGACAGCATTATAAGACCTAAGAAGCAGGCAAGCTCCACGGAAATTTCAGAGGACGGCACTGTTCAGATACAGTACGGCACGACCATGAAAACTGTCAAGGCAAGCGATGCTGACGCAGATTTTATCCCTGAAGTGCCTATCGTTACTCACGAAATAGGTCAGTATGAAACTTATCCGAACTTCAAGGAGATAGAGAAATACACGGGCTCCCTTAAAGCCAGAAACTTTGAGGTATTCAGAGAAAGACTTGATGAAAAGGGTCTGCTTCCGCTGGCTGAGGATTATTTCAAATGCTCAGGCAAGCTTGCTGTACAGTGCTATAAAGAAGAAATGGAGGCTGTTTTCCGTTCAAGACTTCTCGGCGGTTTCCAGATACTCGATATTCAGGATTTCAGCGGTCAGGGTACTGCCCTTGTGGGTGTACTTGACGCATTCATGGACAGCAAGGGTCTTATCACCGACAGCGAATGGAGAGAGTTCTGCAATGACGCCGTTGTAATGGCACGCTTTGACAGCTATGTTTTCGAGGCAGGCAGCAGCTTTAAGGCCCACGCAGAGCTTTGCAATTACAGACCTGAGCTTAAAGGCGGCAAACTTATCTGCACCCTCGCTCTTGAAAGCGGCGAAGTAATCGGCAAGGTGGAAAAAGATTTTGTATCAGAGGGCAATTACACCGACATTTGCGACGCAGAGTTCACTTTCCCACAAGTCGAAAAGAACACAAAGGCTGTGCTTTCACT
>NZ_FR890711.1:53756-74350 GCF_000435935.1 Ruminococcus sp. CAG:57
AGGGCAAGACCGTACTTATCGTCCCTGACCTTTCAAGGCTTGAAAATTCTATTGAGGGCTTCTACTGTCAGGACTTCTGGTGCTATCATATGTTCTGTATCATCTCACAGATGATGAAAAAACCTGACCCTGTTGGCACAATGGGACTTCTTATCGACAATGAACACCCTGCTCTTGCAGGCTTTGCAGGGGAAAAATACTCAACGCCACAGTGGTGGGAGATAGTTCAGAACTCACGCTCGGTTATTCTTGACGACTTTAAGGGCGAGAAAAATGTTATCGTGAGAACTATCGACAACTTTGACCGCAACCACGATCTTTCACTCCTCTACGAGTATGAAAAGGACGGCGGCAAGGTGGTAGTTTGCTCATGCGATTTTGATAAGCTTTCCAAGTCACCTGAGGGACGTGCGTTCATAAAGTCTGTTGTTGACTATGTAAAAAACTAACAGAATATTTATTGCTAAGGGCTGTACTGTTTTGCGGTACAGCCCTTATTTTGTTTGTGCTTGTTGCATAAAACGCCCGCAAAACATTTGTCTGATATAACAAAAGTGCCGACACCACAGTGGCATATGGTTCACTTATTACGAAAAATGTGTTATAATTTAGGTGTATGTTATACAGGAAGGTGATGTTAAGTGCCAAAAGTAAAACGTTATAAATACAAGAATATTGCAGCGGCTCTTGCCATACTGCTTTTGATCATTCTGGGAATATCTACATCGTGCAGTCCAAAAGCTGACAGCCCGAAGAAAATTACCGACAGCTCGTCAAACTCCTCTGCGGTCAAGGCTGACAGCAGCAGTAAAAAAGCTGTAAAAAAGCTTACGGGCAATTATATGTATGTTACCGCAAAAAACAAAACCGATATGGTAAATGGAGATCTTATTCTCGTTAATGGCGACCACTCATTCACCGGTACAGTGAATAACACAGACACAGTTTATTCCTATTTGTTTGACAAGAACGGAAGTCAAATAATGTCCACCAGCAGCACTCAACTGACGGCTAAAAAAGAGACCTTTGAAGCCTTTAGCAAAATGGGCAATGATTTTTATGCTGACAAGAAGATATCAACACTTATGATAAACACAGCTATGCCTGCGGAAGACGATGAAGACAGCAGCTCTGCCTGCTACGAGCATGACACTGGACTTGCCTTTGACCTGCATCTTTATGATGCAAGCACAGGCGCATATCCTGAGTTCACAGGCGAAGGAGATTATAGTTGGATATCTGAAAACTGCTGGAAATACGGACTTATCCTCAGATACCCAGAGGACAAAGCTGACATCACAGGTGTAAGCCCTATGGCTTATCATTTCAGATATGTTGGAATACCACACGCTGAGATAATGACAGCAAACAAGCTTTGCCTTGAAGAATACATAGATTTTGTCAAGGACTATACATTTGAAAAACCGCTTACATTCACGGCTTTTGATGACACTGAGTATTCAGTTTACTACGTTGCCGCAGACAAGGGCAGCACCACGAACGTGCCTGTAGCACTTGACGACAGCAACAATGAGCGTCCTAACACTATCTCAGGCAACAACGTTGACGGCTATATCGTCTGCGTGAATATGACAGAAAATGCAGCACCTGCTGACTCGTCCTCTCAGACAGACCAGCAGGCGGCTACAGAATAAATTTTTTCGGAGGAAATAAAATGCTTAAAGAAACAGTAGAAATAAAAGTAGATTATGAAAAGGCTGGCGTTTCAAGCGAAGGCTGCGCACCTGTGCTTGATTGCTATTACAACACACTTACTGAGGAAATAGGCAGAAAGAAGCACAAGGCAATTATAATCTGCCCGGGCGGAGGATATGATTGGTGTTCTGAGCGTGAAGCTGAACCTGTTGCATTCAGATTTTTGGGTGCAGGCATATGTGCATTTGTGCTAAGATACTCATGCGTCAAGAAAAAATTTCCTACTGACGCTTTGGAATGTGCGGCGGCTGTCAAGTATGTTAGAGATAATGCGGAGAAATTTGACATTGACCCTGACAAGATAATAGTATGCGGTTTTTCAGCAGGCGGACACCTTGCGGCAACAATGGCAAACTTCTGGAACAGCGAACTGCTCACAAAGCCTCTTGGCTGCAATCCTGAGGACATCAAGGTAAACGGCTCTATCTTGGGCTATCCTGTTATCACATCCGACCCTGAATACACTCATGAAGGCTCAATACTCAATATTATTGGCGAGGAAAAATCATCGGAGCTCAGAGAGCTTGTTTCAATGGAGAAGAGAGTATCGGAGAACACTCCTCCTACATTCATCTGGCACTGTGCTGATGATGGCTGTGTAAGGGTTGAGAACACACTTTGGTATATGTGCAGTCTTTCAAAGTATCACATCCCATTTGAGAGCCACATTTATGAATACGGTGGACATGGACTTGCATTGTGCGACGAAACCACTGCCACATGGGAAGGTCACTATCAGCCGGTGGCGGCTCATTGGGCAGAGGCGGCTATTGATTGGGTACATAGGCTATAAAAATATGTTGCGTGTGGCAACATATTTAAGCTAAAAAATGACTCACATCAATTTGATAGATACTCATATAGACATTTTCAAAGAACTAATATGAATGACCTATATAGTGAACTATGAACAGAACAGGTAGATACCTCAATTGAGTTATCTACCTGTTTTTATTTGTCCTTTTCTCTGCACTCGTATGATCTGTTAAGAAGTCGGATATGTTTTGACGCGAGTCATTTTTTATCAAGAATATTGAGTATCCCTCGGGATATATGTTAAATCTGTTGGTTATCCCCAAACTTCCTCTGCGATTTCCTTAACAAGTGCAAGCTTTGCCCACTGTTCCTCCTCTGTGAGCTTGTTGCCTATCTCGCAGGACGCAAAACCACACTGTGGGCTAAGGCAAAGTCTGTCAAGTGAGATGTACTTTGCAGCATCGTGGATACGGTCGATAACAGTCTGCTTGTCCTCAAGCTCAGGTTTCTTTGATGTGATAAGTCCGAGGACTACCTTCTTGTCGCCGCTTACAGCTTTCAAAGGTTCAAAGCCACCTGAACGCTCATCATCAAATTCAAGATAATATGCGCTTACGTTTTCACCTGCGAAAAGTGTTTCTGCAACGCTGTCATAAGCACCGCTGCTTGCATATGTTGAGTGGAAGTTACCACGGCAAACGTGTGTTGTGATAACAAGATCCTCAGGCTTGCCCTCGATAGCAAGGTTGTTTATTCTCAACAGAAGTCTTTTTATATCCTCAAGACCTGCGTCATCAACTTCAAAAATAGCCTTTGCATTAGGGTCAACTATCATGCCCCATGAGCAGTCGTCGAACTGAATGTTGCGGCAACCTGCTGCGTAAAGATCAGCGATGACTTTTCTGTAGCCCTTTGCGATATCCTGAACAAGCTCTTCTGTATCGTCATAATACTTCTTTGTGTTCTCCAGTGCGAAAGGCATTATCATCTGCTCAAGAAACTGTGCAGGTGCAGGGATAGTCTGCTTTGCGACTGTGTTCTCGTCCTCGAGAGCCTTAACGAATTTAAAATGCTCAACAAATGGGTGGTCGCCAACTGATACCTTGCCTGTGAGGTATGTATCGTCTATCATTGCGGCTTCACCATGGAATGGCAGACCTGTCTGTGTCTTGCTGTGACCAACTCCGTTGAAGCCCCACATAAAGTCAAGATGCCATGTTGCTCTGCGAAACTCGCCGTCTGTGATGATATGATAGCCAGCCTTTTTCTGTTTTGCAACGAGGTCAAGGATAGCCTTATCCTCTACCTCTTTAAGCTGCTCGGCTGTGATAGCGCCGTTTTCAAAATCTGCTCTTGCCTTTTTCAGATAGTCAGGTCTGAGAAAGCTGCCCACAAAATCGTAGCGGCATGGTGCTTTGATATTATTGTTCATTTTCATTACCTCTTTCATTTTACTATAGTTTATTTCCTATTGGTTTGCTGGTATTTAGTATAGCACGAAAAAAGGCGATAGTAAAATATTTATTTCTGTGGGATAGATATAGTTTCAAACTATATCGGATCGAATAGTTTGCTTGACTTTGGGGCATATGGTGTGGTATAATGAATAATACGATATAGTTAGACGATAAATCGAGATTAGATAAACAAAGGTATGTAATATGATAAAAATTGTGTGGTCAATAAAAGATATAAATAAATATCAAACAGGAAACTTACCCGATAATGCAATAAAGATAGAAACGCCTAAGAGCGTCGATGAACTGATGAAAAAAGCGTTGCCGATAGCTGTAATTCTATGTGTTTTACTTTTTGCCGCTATGCTTGGTAAAACCATTGTGTGCAAGGTGGTCGTGATCTCTCCAATATTTATTCTGGTGGGATTTGCTTTAGGCTTTTTATTGTTGATAATTCACGAGTGGTTACACGGAATCGTTTATCCTAAGGACGCAGATGTAACAATAGGAAGAATTAAAGGAAAGACAACATTTGTGGCATTAGCATCATATCCATTAAAACGAGATAGGTTTATATTGATGTGTCTGCTGCCTTTTGTTCTTGGGGTGATTCCTTTTATATTATTTTTAATTAGTCCTGCCGAATTTAGAGTATTTAATGGATTGAATTTTGGTATGGCGTGTATGGGTATGGTTTCGCCATTTCCAGATGTTTATAATGTCCTTACCGTTCTAAGGCGCTCTGAAAAAAACGATTCAATAATGTTCTACAAAAATGATATGTACAAGATCTCTTGAATTTCCAGACTAAGCTTTACCCATATATTCCACCGATACAGCCCCCTCTGTATCGGTATTTTTCTGTCCTTACCGCCTTCCATCGCCCCAATTCTATTGACATTTCCACCTTGTTGTGCTATCATAAAAGTTTACGAGTTAGTCATAACTAGCTGTATGATACCGCAGAATTAAGATAGATAAGAAAGGCGGAACATAATGAAAAGTTCTGCAATAGTAAAAAAGGCACTGCATAAAGCGGACGGCGTTTTGTATCCTGTTGCAGGCAGGAAAGATAAAGTCGTTATTACAATATCAAGTTGCAACGTCATGCAATGAAAGTTTTTTTACTTTATTCAAGCTTTTTTTGTCCACCTAATTTTTTTGAACAATCATGCTTTTTCTGACATATTATAAAAATGAAAATGCAAACGCAGTCACACTGATCTGATGCGTTTGAGATATGGAGGGTAATTTATGTCAGAAAAGTATTTTTTTGGTGCAATGACGCAGAATGGGTTTTCCACGGAATTTGGCAAGATAATGGCTGATAAGGAGTATTTCACATTCATACTCAAAGGAGGTGCAGGCACGGGAAAATCTTCACTTATGAAAAAGATAGCCGCCGAGTTTGAACCGACAGAGGACGTCACTAGATTTTATTGCTCCTCTGATCCTGCTTCCCTTGATGCAATCGTTCTGCATACATCAAAGGCCATAATCTGCGACGGCACTGCGCCACACGTTATGGAATGTTCATATCCAGGAGTTTGTCAGAAAATAATCAACTTAGGAGAGTATTGGGACGAAGAAAAACTGAAGGCCTTCAGATCTGAAATAATCGAGGTCACAGACAAAAACAAGTCGCTTTTGGCAAGAAGCAAAAGGTTTACCACTGCCCTGTCTAACGTTTGCTTTGATACCTACAATTGCGGTGAAGGCTGTCTGCTGGAGGAAAAGCTGAAAAGCTTCACAGAACGATCAGCAAAACGTCTTCTAAACAAAAAAGGCTCTGGCAGCGGCAAAACTGATCTTAGACAGTTGACCGCTTTGACAGAATACGGCTGTATGACGCAGCTTGCCACTCTTGACAGCTACCTTGACGTGTTCGCCATGAACGATGATTATTATGCCGCTTCCCACAAGTTCGTCACCCTCATGGCACAGCAGGCTGTAAAGCGAGGTTATGATGTTATCCTCTGCCCTGCTATCCTATTTGGCAACACCCTTTACGAGCATTTGCTTATCCCGGAGGCTGGCATCGCATTTGTGATAAATTCCCCTATAAGCCAGCTTGACGGCTTTGAAAAAGCTATCAACATGGGCAGATTTTATGACAAGAAAAAGATCTCAGCCCTGAAAACAAGACTGAGATTAGATAAAGTCACCGCCTCCGACCTTGCAGAGGAAGTGTATTCAGGCATCAAGAAAGCCAAGAAAGTCCATGACGAGATAGAAAAGTATTATATCGCCGCAATGGACCACGCCGCACTTAATAAGGTTTGCGACAGCATTTCAAGGGAAATTCACGAGAGAACTATAAAATAGTTTTCCACATTCCGTCGTAAGGCGCAGGCTCAAAGCCCATTTTCTTATAAAGCGATATGGCTCTGCCGTTTTCAAGCTCGACTTCAAGTCGGATACGGCGGAGCTTTTTGTCGCCATTTTCCTCGATATACTTAAAAAGCTCCCTGCCTAGACCTTTTGAGCGGTATTCCTCCAGCACAAAAAGCTCGTCTATCCATATAGTAATACCGCCTGCTTCAACTGAATATGTTTTCATTGTAACACAGTAGCCAACATTATTGCCGTCACAAACGAGCATATAACCCTGCACATACACGTCAGACCTCATCATTTCATCGAAGCCCTGCTCAAAATGCTCTCTTGGAACAGGTTTGTCCACCGCAGAAGAATTATAGAACTCAGTGGAAAATCTGATATAATCTTCCCTGTCCTCAGGCACAAATTTTCTTATCATTTTTATCTCTCCGTTTCTTTGGTATTAGCCTATTATAGCATTTTATTTACCAAAAGTCAAATGCACAAATTTTGTTGCAAAAGTCCAGATTATGTGATATAATTATTTTGGATATTTTTAATCATATTTGTGAGGATACATAATGATATATACTTTTGATTGCGACCGCTGGGGAAGCAGTTTTTCAGTGCCGTCTAAAGTGGTCGATAAATACATAAAATTAAGTGATGGCGACTTTGTAAAGGTACTTCTCTGCATACTCTGTTCAACGGAACGTGAATGCGACAGTGCAAAGCTTGCGGAAAAGTCCGGACTTTCTGAGAACACTGTCATTGACGCTGTGACACATTGGGTATCGCTAGGAGTCATCACCACAGAACACAGTGATACGACAAATCCTGCACAGGTCAAAGCCGTTTCTACGCCTGTTTCAGAGCCTGAAACAAAGGCCGAGCCTGTTTCAAAAGTTGAGGCAGTTGCCCCGAAACGTCAGAGCGTTTCAAACAAGCTGTGCATAAGGTACAAAAATTCCGAGATACTGGAAAAACAGCAGAAGGACCCTAACCTTGCACATCTTTTTGACGAGATACAAACCGTTTTACAACGCACTATCAATGGAACTGAGCAAGGGGAACTTCTTGCTCTTTACGAATATTACCGATTTGATGCTGCATCTATTCTCTTAGCCGCAGAATACTGTGTGTCACTTGAAAAGCACAACGTGTCTTACCTTGTGACAGTAATGCGTGGGTGGTTTGAACAAGACATCTGTACTTATCAACAAATTGAACAAGAAATAATTAGGCTTTCCAACATAAAAAAGTATGAATTCAAGGTACTGAAAATTTTCGGACAGACCGCAAAGCCGTCAAAGCAGCAGCTCGAGTTTATAGAAAAGTGGCGAACAATGGGCTTCACTGTTGAAATGCTGGAGATAGCCTATAACAAGTGCGTTGACAATACCAACAAACTGAATTACAAATATATAGACACTATACTGTCAAACTGGGCTGGCAAGAGCATCACTACCCCTGAACAGGTCACACACGAGGACGAAAAGTACCACACCTCCAAGAAAAATAAGAATACTAATAAGCAAACTTCCTATAATCTTGATGATTTTGAAAAATTCGCAATGAATTTTGATCTAGAAAAATCAGGAAAGCTATGATAAGGAGTAGAAAATGAAATATTCAATAACCGCATATGACAAGGCTGAAAATGAACTTAAAAGACGGCGTGAAGCTGTCATGAACGAGCATGAGGTCCACGCTCAGGAGATAGCACAGCGACTTCCTGAAATAGAGGTTCTTACAAGATCACTAAAAGCAAATAACTGTGAACTAATGAAGGGCATAGTAGGCAAAAATGCTCATGGAAGAGAATATATACAAAAAATGCGTCAAAACAATGCCAATACTAAACGTGCCATTAAAGGACTGCTTAAAATGGGAGGTTATCCTGAAGACTACCTTGATTATCACTATTACTGTCCTAAATGCTGTGATTATGGCTATCGTGACGGAGTGAAGTGCCAGTGCTTCACCGACTTGCTGAAAAAATACACCACTGAGGAGCTTAACGAGAATTGCAGTATCCAGCTCCACGATTTCTCTGAGTTCAGAATAGAATTTTATCCTGAAAGCGACGGTAACGGAATGTCACCGAGAGAGAAAATGAGAACGGTGTATTCAAACTGCCGTGCATATGCTGACAAATTTCATGAAAACTCTCCATCACTGTTTTTCATTGGCAAAACAGGTCTTGGCAAGACTTTTCTTTCAGCCTGCATTGCAAATGAACTTATACAAAAGGGCTACAGCGTCATTTTCGCCTCTCTGCTTAAGCTTCTCAGACAGATAGAGGACGAGCATTTCGGCAGAGCTACAGGTCAGACACTTGACATCATAGAGAATGCCGACCTTGTTATCCTTGACGACCTCGGCTCAGAATTTCAAACGAGCTTTACAGATTCCGTGATCTATGAAATAATCAACGAGCGTATCAACCTTGGCAGGCCAACGATAATCTCTACCAATCTCACCAATGAAGAATACAATGGAAAATATAATGAGCGTATAGTTTCGAGGCTCACAGGCTGTTTCATGCCTATTATGTTTGTGGGAAACGATATTAGACACGTAAAGCTGAAAAATAATCTTTAAGGGGTAAAAAATGAAAAAAATTAGGGGAACTTTTCTTTCTATACCGGTGCTTCTGCTTGCAAACGCACCTTTGCTGTGGAAACTTATTGACATAAATTCTCTGCTCAAAACGCTTATCATCATACTTTTTGCACTATACACCTTGGTTTTCATGTTCAAATCACATGGACGCAAAGGTTCTCATGGAAAAATCCGACGGCTTGATTCCGGAGCGTTTGTACTTGGCTGCGGTGTTTTGCAAAGCGTTATACAGCTTATAATAGTGATAGCGCTTTGCTTTACAAAGCTGAACGGTTGGCGGCTTCTTGCAAATGCACTTTGCGCTTATGCTATAACAACGCTTTTGTGTTTGAGTGGCATTGTGCGGATAGCGGCTTCGGCACGTCAGGTGAAAATACTGTGGTATGTTATTCTGTTATTCACCTGGTACATACCTCTTGTGAACTGCATCGTGTTCAGAAAATTCTACAAGACAGCGAGAAGTGAATACTACTTCGAGCAGGCAAAGCTTGACCTTGACGCTGCACGAAAAGAGAACGAGATATGCAAGACAAAGTATCCTATACTTATGGTGCATGGCATATTCTTCCGTGATTGGCAGGTAATAAACTATTGGGGCAGGGTACCTAATGAACTTATTAGAAATGGCGCAGAGGTCTATTACGGCAAGCAACAGTCCGCCAACAAAGTATCCGTCAGTGCCACTGAGGTAGCTGAAAGGATAAAAGAAGTCATTGCAGAAACTGGCGCAGAAAAGGTCAACATAATCGCACACTCAAAGGGTGGGCTTGACTCGAGATACGCTATCTCTCACCTCGGCATGGACAAATATGTGGCAACTCTTACCACCATAAACACGCCACACTATGGCTGTAAATTCGTTGATATGCTTCTTGAGAAGATACCTGAGAGCATACAGGGCTTTGTTGATAGAAAATACAACAAGCTTTTCACTGCTCTGGGTGACAAAGGCCCAAGCTTTTTAGATGGCGTTTATGACCTGACTTACAAAAACTGCTCTGAGCTTAACGCAAGCACCCCTGACAGCCAGTTGGTTTCCTACCGCTCCGTGATGAGCAAAATGAACAGTATACGTTCCGCAGGTTTTCCGTTAAATATCGGCTATCTGCTCAACAAGCCATACGGCAAGGGCAATGACGGGCTAGTAACAGTTGAGTCGGGACTTTATGGTGAAAACGCCAAGATGATAGAACACAAGGGCAAGCGTGGCATTTCTCATGGCGACGTTATCGACCTTTTCAGGGAGAACATCAAAGATTTTGACGTGAGAGAATTTTATGTAGATATAGTAAAAGAACTTAAAGAACAAGGCTTCTGATAAAAAAACACCCGTATCGCACATGATACGGGTGTTTTGCTATTTTCTGGGGCAAATTAAATATTTCATTCTGAAAAGCTGTCTGCCCTTGATAGTTTTGCGATTGAAGTTTGCTATCTTCCCATTAAACGCAGACATCATTCTAAGCTCATGGGTTGGAAGCTCCTCCTCACCATAAAACCGACAGTCTGACAGACTATCGGTCAAAACTCAGTTATCTATTTTTGTCACAGTGTCATAAACTATCTTATATTTTTCGCAGACCTTTTCATAATCCTGCTCATAGCCTGACAGCTCACCGTCCCTAAGATCCTCTGTAAGGTCATAGCTCGCCTTGTAAAGCTCATCAAAGCCAAGATTGCTACAAATGCCTTTGAGGGTGTGAGCCATACGGAAAGCTTCCTTGGCGTTTTTCTCCTCTAAAGCCTTGCACATATCCTGAAAAGTTGTATCATCAGCAAATCTTTTTGCAAACTTTGTTATCATTTTCTCACTGCCGAAACGTACCAGAACGCTGTCATAACTTGCGCCAATGCTTTCATAAAATTCTCTAGTAGTCATCAGGACACTCCTTACAAATCATATCATCTCTTATTCTACGCCCTTTGCAAGTTCGTTCTGAATATCTTTAAGACATTCGACAAGCACAGGGTTGAATGTACCGCACTCTCCGTTAAGTATCAATTCCATAGCCTTTTCATGAGAATACGCCTTTTTGTAAACTCGCTCGCTGACAAGTGCGTCATAAACGTCGGCGACAGAAACTATCTGAGCCGATATCGGTATCTCGTCGCCTTTTAGTCCGTCAGGATAGCCCCTGCCGTCATAACGCTCATGGTGCCACCTGCATATGTCATGGGCTATCTTCAAGAGTGGCTCGTCACGGAACTGCTCAAGACTTTCAAGCATATTCGCTCCGATAGCGGAGTGAGTTTTCATTATCTCAAACTCCTCTTTGGTTAGCCTGCCGGGCTTATTGAGTATCTTATCGTCAATACCTATCTTGCCGATATCATGGAGTGCCGCAGCCATTGGTATGAGAAGCTGCTCAGTGCCGCTGACAGTATACTTGTTTGTGCGCATGGGAAGCCTATCCAAAAGCAGCTCCGTTATGCGCTTTATGTTCACCACATGACTTCCACTCTCGCCGTTTCTGAACTCTACTATCTGGCTGAGTATGCTTATCATCATACGGTTGTTTTTATCTTTTTCATACATCTGGTCGCTGACAAGGGAAATAAGTCTGCGCTGTTTTGCATAAAGCTTAATGGTATTGAACACACGCTGATACACAACGCGTGAATCAAAGGGTCTGCTGATATAATCAGAAACGCCAAACTCATATGCTTTTCTTATAGAGGACGCAGAATCCTCGCTTGATATCATTATAACAGGGATATCATCTATCCAATGATGTTCCGCCATATAGTCAAGGACTTCAAATCCGTCCATTTCGGGCATGATTATATCTAAAAGCACAAGTGAAATTCCAGTGCCATACTGACTAAGCAGGTCAATACACTCCTCGCCGCTTGCCGCCTCATGTATGATATATTCATTGCCAAGCATTTCAGAGAGTATCTCTCTGTTTATATTTGAATCGTCAACAATAAGTATCTCCTGCTTTTGAGGCTCACCGACAACACTTTCGTGACCATCTGTGACAACTGTATCTTTCTTTGTCTTTGCCTGATACATAAGCTTATCAGCCTTGCTGACAGCTTCGTCAAGGCTATTGCCATCAGAGAAAACGCCGCCGACGCTTGCTGACAGACGTATATTTGAATACCCTGGCACAGTTGCCGCATGGATATTTCGTTTTATCTTCCTGAGCTTATGGGCAAAATCGTCCTCCTGAATACCAGGCATGACAAGCAAAAACTCGTCGCCACCATAACGCACAAGCTCATCAGATTTTCTAATACAGCGCCTTATAGCATCAACCACTGTCACAAGCACCATATCTCCTGCGTCATGACCGCATGTATCATTATAAACCTTGAAGTCGTCAAGATCTATCATCGCAACGCCCGCAGGCACATGGGACTTTTTAAGCTTATCTTCAAAATATCTCCTGTTGCTCGCACCTGTCAATGCATCAGTATACATTGCCTTATGATATTTTGACAGCTTATTCATTATCTTTTCTCTGTCCTGAACACCCAGCAGAGAGTCCTCATCAAGCTTTTTGATAAGCTCCATAACATACGGCTCTCCGTCAACCTGAACATACTTTGAAAAGACCTGATAAATGTCAGTTCCCATAAATTCAAGCTTAGTTCTCGGCTTTTTATCAATAAAAGTTTTTAAGGATATACAGTTTTCACAAGGCTCGTCCACTTTCCAAAAAGAAAAACACTGACATGGATTTTCAACGCAGCCGCTCACTCCATGAGGACCGTCCGCTTTCAGCAGCCTGACAAAATCAAAAGTTTTCCCGAGAACGTCAATTTCCTTTTCTATCTCCGAAGAGGTGGAACTCAGTTGGCTTTCGCTGTTATCATCGCAGGTCCATAATTTGTACACGTCCATATTCACGTTCTCCTTACGCTTAGTGTAGACTTATTGTTGCTTTTTTTACTTTTTTCGACATTATTAACTGATTTATTATACCACACCTCAATCACATTGTCAACCGAACGATACAAATTATAATATTATTCATAATATTAACACATTCATATTTTAAGCGACTTTGCTCTAGTTTTTCATATATTTATCGTCATTCATAAAGTAAATATGGCACTCCACCTTGGTTTCCTCACTGAGCGAGAGCATTTTTCTGAGTATCTTTTCGTAGAAATCAAGCTGTGAACGATATGTCTTTAAAATTCTCTCCTCAAAAAGCTTTCTGTCGGCTTCTTCCTGTATGTTGGTCTTATAGTCGATTATGATAAAGCTTTTGTCTGACATTTTAAGCACAAGATCCATAACTCCGTTGCTGTATTCATTGCCGTCCATACTGTAGAATGGAAGCTCTGTATACACCGCCTGCGCATTTTTGAGCAATGTTTCGATATCCTTATCTTTCAAAAAGCTGTGAAGCTGATAGTTGATATAGTCCTTATAAAAGCTCTCAGAAGCCTGCGAACTGCACTCGTCCTCAAAGTCGAGATACGCTCTGCTGACAATCTTCTGAATTAGCTCATTCTGCTGTGGCGTTTCGTTATACGAAAACAGCTTTCCACGCATATTCACTGCAAGCTCAAAGGCACGATGTACCATATGACCGATATCTATGCCCTTTGGACGTCCATAAGACAGTTTCTCCACTCCACTTGGTATAGTGACCTTTTTGCCGTCCTCAAGGTGGCTAGGAGTGATTTTGCTAACATATTTCTCACTGAGCTTTTTAACGCTTTCATCAAAAGCATTTCGACTGTTGTTCACCTCATCGAATATATCCTTGACGTTTATCTGCACCGCCTGCACAGCACTTTGCGCTGTGGCATTGTTTATCTGCGGCAGTTCTCTGCCTATTTTGCTCATTGTAAGTTTGTCGATCACAGGTTTTTTCCGTTCAAAAGTATACACAAATATAAAAGCCTGCTTTGCTCTTGTGGCCGCAACATATTCAAGCCTGAGCTGTTCGCCAAAATATTTATCCTCTGCCTGCTTCCTCTCATTAGGATAGAATGTCAGATAGTCCATATATGAATAATCGCTTGTTTTCAAAGGTACATAGACCTGTCTTTTAGCCACAAGGTCGGTGTACTTTCCACCGCTGAATTTATGATTTTTAGCCTCCGCCATAATAACGATATTCCCCTCAAGACCCTTTGCCTTGTGAAGATTCATGAGCCTTACGCAGTTCTGCTCACTGCTGTCAAGGATAAGCTCTTTTTCTTTCAGCACAGAAAGCTCGTTTTTCATCATGTCCATAAGCTCGCCGCTTCCTGCAAAATCCTGCTTTTCCCACTTTTCAAGAAGATAGATAAGATTTGAAAGCTCATATTCTCTGTTGCTGGTATTATCGAAAAGAAGCTCAGGAAAATCAAGTATCTTATATAGCTTCGCTATAGGCTCATTGACAGTATCGGCAGACGCCTTTACTGCAACAAGCGTGGCGTCATTGCTTTCACAGTTTTGTTCATAATCGTCTACGTCAATTTCAGCGTCTTCAAAATCGATGCTGTCAGGCCTACATCTCCAAAGGATAGAATAAGCCTTTTCCTTTGCGGTAGGGCTGTAGCTTTCAAAAACGAACTCTGCAAGAGCAATAAATCTTTTCAGCACCAGACTGTTTTTTTGAGGGCGTTTACCCCACATTGTATATGGTATGCCACGATCTGTCAAGACCATTGAATAAAACTCCATTTGAGTTGTGTTCCAAAGAAGCAGAAGAAAATCACTGTATTTTATAGGTCTTTCCATACCCTTGTCGAATATCTTTCCGACCTTCACTAGGTCTGATATTATCTTAGCCACGCTTTCAGCACCTGGATCTTTGACAAAATATGCCCCTCTGATAACATCATCGGAAACAGCCGCAGGCTTATCAGCCTTTGATATCATATCGCTGTATGTCATACCATATTTGCCGTTTATTTCAGGCCGGAACTTTTCATTTACCCAAGCTATAAGCTGCTCATCAGAGCAGAAGTTGTAATCAAGTGAGAAAAACTCGCAGTTTTTTTCGTTATTGTTCTGGAATTTGGCTTTCATTTTGTTATAAAGCCTGATATCAGCATCACGGAAGCCGTAGATAGACTGTTTAGGGTCGCCCACCGCAAACAGCGCACCATCACGGAGCGGGCATTGCCATATATCACCGCCTGCTATAAGCTTGCTGTCGTCTGCACAAAGATACAGCAAAAGTTCAGTCTGCATAACGTCAGTATCCTGAAACTCGTCTATATAAATGCAGGAATACTTGTCTTTGAAAAACGCTCTTGCCTCAATGCTGTTTTTGAGAAGCTCGTGAGTGTGATACAAAAGCCCGTCATTTGAAACGCTCTCCCCGTCTTCACTCTCCTGATAAGCCTTCACAGCCTGCTCTATATACGTTGCCGTCTTGTTGAGGGCATACAGTGCATTTTCCTTCTTTACATTATCAAACCCACTTGGGCTGAAAATAGCCATGTTCTCATTGCTCTTTGGATGATCTTTCTTAATTTTAGTCTTATTAAAAGGCTCAAGGAACTTTTTGCAAGCTTTAAGATTAGCGCAGACTTTTACATAATTATACTTTGGGTCGTAGACATTCATATTATCAGGAAAAAACTTTGTCACATCACCAACAACAAAACCTGCTATATCTTCGTATTTTCCACCCAAAGCACCATTATAGAATGCACGCACAAGACTATCCCTATAGTTACACATTTCTTTATAGGCAAGCTTATTTATGGTGTCAAATGTCACACTGTCATAGCTTTTATCCCTAACAAACTCAACATCTCTGTATTCAGCACACTCAAGAAATGTTTCCATAAGAAAGTTCTTCACACGGCTGTCTCTGAGCTTATATTGATTGCTGTTCAGAAAGCCGAAATCTTCTATGTTCGCACCATTTGTGCGGTAATATCTCTCGAAAAAGTCAGCCTGTGCCTGCTTTGTTTCACCGTCCTCGGCAAGTTTTAATCCCAAATGCAGGTCAGCTTCAAAAGGCTGTTCTGACAGCATACTCAAACAAAAGCTGTGTATAGTGCTTATCTTCATGCGCTGTAAATTCATAACAGCGTTCTCATACAGCTTCTTTTCCTCACCGCTGCATTTTGCGATATTCTCCGTAAGCCCTGCCTGTATCCTCTCATAAAGCTCGTTTGCAGCAGCGTTGGTGAAAGTTATAAGCACTATCTTTTCAACAGGTATACCTGCGCCTATCTGACCTATAACACGCTGTATTATAAGCCTTGTCTTACCTGCACCTGCGCCTGCTTCAACAAGGATATTCTTATCATAACTGTCTTTGTCTATTATATAGCTTCTCATCTGTTCTTCACTCATTCTGTTGCACCCCCTGAACAAACTTCTTCATAAGCAGGACAAAACGTGCATGGAGTAATTTTATCATTCTTATTCACAATACACTTTTTAAAGCCCTCTTCTACTATTTTCTTAAATGTTATTGTTATCATGTTTTCAATTCCAGAATTATTCTTATTGTTAACTACATGGCAATTCCCTTTTTCAAGAATGAAAACATAATCTGCGGAAACGATATCACTTTCGCTCACTTCTCCCACAGGCGTAAGACCTTTTTCAAGCGCAAGGGCATAAATATGATCCTGTGGGTCTTCTGGAAGCTTCTCCCTGAATTTTTTGATATCCTCCGTCTTGTAGTCAACTATCTGGTATGACACCTTTGTGCCGTCTATTATCTTGTCAAGGCGGTCTATCCTACCCCTTATGGTGACTGTATATTTGCCTATCTCCACATCACCGTTGAACGGATACTCGACCTCAACGACCTCACGTTTGCCTGAGTGTATATCGTCGTGCAGTTCGTCAAGATAAGCCTTGATACAATTGTAATATTCATTTCTCTCCCTCTGCGCAACAGCCATATCCACAGGGGGATAGTTACGGAGATAGTTTTTAGAAACGCTCTCGAATATCTCATCAAGCGCCGATGTGTCAACAATTTCAGACACCTCAGCCGCACTTTTGCCCTTAAGCACAGTCTTGGCATAATTCTCCATTATCTCATGTATATACATTCCCTTGACATTGCCTTTGAGCCATGCACTGCGGTCTATATCCACCTCCTGCGGCTTTTCAACATGGGCAATACGCTCATAGAAAAACCTCAGCGGACACTGAAGCATAGTCGAAAGGCTTGTGGCAGAAATGATAAAATGTTTATTTTCGCACATTTCACGCAATATATCTATACGGCTTTTTCTTTGCTTATCAAGATACTCCGTAAGGCTTTCGCTTTGCTTTGCACCGTCATCATGAAGCCCGATTTTTTCTGCCTTGTTAAGGAAAGCACTGTTTAATGATATCTCAGAACGCACGCTCACCTTGCGTCTGTCAGAAAGATAATCATACACTTCTATTTTGTTTACATCAATGCCCTTTTCAGCCGCAATAACAGTATACACTGCCGACGGGCTTTGCGCTCTTATTTCTACGGTATCATAAACACTACAGCTTACAACAAGGTTTGCTCTCTCAGCCATGAGAACAGTTCTCACAAGGTCAGTGAGCTTTCTGCGCTCGATAGCGTCAGAACAATGGTCACGGTTGCCGAAAAGCTGTTCTCTCTCCTTATCGTTAAGCACAGGTGACTCGTCCTGCATGACAGGAAATCTTCCTGTTGTCAGACCAAGAACATATATGTTTTTCATGAAAAGCGCAGAATACCGCCCCATAAGACAGCAGGTAACAGCGCCTTTTGATGCAGGCAAAGAATACCTTGCGTTCTCTGCAATGTCGGTGATCTCAGTCATTGCTTCCTGCAAGCTAAGTTTCTTGTCATAGTCTGCATAAAATCTGTATCTTCCTATCAAAGCGTCCTTTACGCTTGATATGGAACTTCTCTGCTCAGCATTTGTACCTCTCACATACTTATTCACCAAGTTCAGTACGCCACCGTAAAACTCTTTTGCGCTGACATTTTCTTTTTTAAAGACATCATAAAAGTCCGTAAACACCTGACTATCCCTTGTGCTATACCATTCAATGCCCCAGCCGTTTCCAGAGTTCTGAGCTTCAAGGAATATCCTGCCCTTGCTTTTGGTCTTGCCGTCCTCTATTTCTTTCTCATAATGAAAAACAGGAGAGAGCATTACATCTCTGAATAGGTCAAATCTATAGTCATTTTTGCACCATTTGAGCATTGCCCTGAAAAATGCAACAACGTCACTGTGTCTGCATGAAATGCCCTCAGGAAATTCCACGGGGACTTTGTATTGATCGCACATATTCATGAGCAAGTCCATATACTCATCATCTGGACACAGCACAGCGGTATCGCAAAGCTCGTAACCACTGTTCACGATATGTAGAACAGTTCTCTCCACCTCGTTTGTTACGCCATAATTTCTCCAAAGCTCCGCCTTTTGTGCTAATTTTCTCAGACCATTCTGATACTGCTCATCGCTCATATCAGCCATGTTATCTATCACCGCAAGATCAGGCAAAAGCCCTATATACTCCGCTGTCAGCTTATCAGCTTCTATTTCTTTATCATATGCAAAATGAACGCTGTTCACGTCTGCCTTACCAGCCTTTATAAGACCGCTGGCAATGCTTATGAGCTTTGCACTGTCATATAGTTTGCTGTTTGAAAGCTTGCTTTCATACGCTTGAAAGATCGCTCTTAGCGTGTTGATACGTCTGCTGTCCAAGGACAATGAATCAGGGCCTATACAGTTCATTCTAAGCTCTGATATTGTCTTGAATATCTCCATGCAGGCATTATGGTCGTCGCTTTTGAAATAGCTTATACCGCTTTCATCAATAATACGTCTTACTATCTCACAGCCCTCAGCATTTGACAGTGTTATTATCCTGCTGTCCATATACTCGGCACTGGTTTCGATAATATGCTTTGCATGATCTGCGACTGTGTATCTTTCAAGCCTTATAACAATATTTTCACCGCTTGCGTTCTCCAACATTCTCTCGGCGTTGAGATAATCATTACATATGTAAACCTTTTTAGTCAAAGGGTCTGCTTCATTACAGTCTTTGAGCCACTCTATAAAAGTCATTACGCTTTCTCCCCTAACATAAATTATCATAATAACATTTTACCATAGCAGAAAAATCTTGTCAATCTACAATCAGCGTGTTTGTATACTTTTTTGAAACATAATATTAAAGAAAATTTATTGATAAAATCATACCGCTATGTTAAAATATACTTTGTAAAACTTGCGTGGATTTTTCCTGACAGTATGTCACTTTTCGCCACACAGCAAACAGGCTGTGCGGCTTTTTTTCTGCCCACAGACAAAGGAGTGTAAAAAAATAAATGAACAGTGATTTCATGAAAACAAGACCGATCTTCCCTCTTCTGCTTTCAATGTCCCTGCCAATGGTGATATCAATGCTTGTAAACTCTCTTTACAACATCATTGACAGCTTTTTCGTGGCAAAGATAAGCGAGGACGCAATGACATCGCTTTCACTGGTGTTCCCTGTGCAGAATTTTATAAGTGCCACTGCTATCGGCTTTGGTATCGGCATCAATGCGGTCATTGCCATATATCTTGGTGCAGGCAGAAAGGAAAAGGCTGATATTGCCGCAACTCAGGGGCTTGCCCTTTCGGCTTTGCATGGTATTGTGCTAATGATAATATGTATACTTATAATGCCTGCATTTCTATCTATGTTCACAAGTAATAAAAACGTTGTAGATCTTGGCGTGCAGTATTGCAACATTGTATTTACATTCTCTCCTGCATTAATGCTTGCCATTGCATTTGAGAAGATATTCCAATCTGTCGGCAGAATGAAGATATCAATGTTCAGTATGCTCTGCGGCTGTATTGCAAACATAATCCTTGACCCTCTGCTTATTTTTGGCGTTGGATTTTTTCCTAAGATGGGTATAAAGGGTGCTGCACTCGCCACTGGTATCGGTCAGGTGCTGACCCTTGTCATATACATAATAGCATATCTTCGCTGTGAGCTTCCTGTTAAGCTTTCCGCAAAACACAAGCGTCCCGACGGCATGATAATCGCAAAGATGTACTCCATAGGCATTCCTGCAACACTTAATCTTGCTCTGCCGTCACTTCTCATATCCGCCCTCAACGGCATACTTGCGGCATATTCACAAAGCTATGTGCTTGTTCTTGGAATTTACTACAAGCTCCAGACCTTTCTTTATCTACCCGCAAACGGTGTTATTCAGGGTATGCGACCAGTTATCAGTTTTAACTACGGAGCAGGTGAGAGGGAGCGTGTGAAGAAAATTTACCGCATTGTCCTTTACATGACAGGTGTGATATTGGCGGCAGGAACTATCATATGCGCACTTTTCCCAGCCAAACTCATAGGGCTTTTCACGGAAAACGCTGACACTATCGCCATAGGCAAAACAGCACTACGCCTAATTTGTATCGGCTTTGTTATCTCCGCAGTATCCGTCACCTCATCAGGTGCGCTGGAGGGGCTTGGCATGGGCATTCCGTCGCTTATGATATCTCTGTGCAGATTTATTGCGATAATACTGCCACTTGCGTTCTTCCTCTGCAAGCTCACGGGACCAACAGGCGTATGGAACGCATTCTGGATAACAGAAGTCGTCACCGCTTTGATATCTGTATTTATCTACAGATTTTCAGTTTCAAGGCAAAAAGATTTAAAATAAACACTGCCACTATTCTGTCATTACCACTTATTTCCGTTTAACAACTTGTAATTTGCAAAAAAGCGTTGACATTTTGCAAAAAAAGTGTTATAATATATCTTGCATGCCGCTGTGGTGGAATAGGCAGACACAA
>NZ_FR890712.1:0-720 GCF_000435935.1 Ruminococcus sp. CAG:57
CACTTAACTTCGTTTCTCACTTAAACAGCCGTTGACATTCTCCACAAACTATGCTAAAATCAAATTATAAGCAATCAACTATCAAACCTACAAAGGAGGCTGTTTTATGAAAGATCTGCTCGAACTTATGAAAACCAGAAGAAGTGTACGAAAATACAAGCCTGACATGATACCTCAGGACGTTCTCGACCGCATCATAATAGCAGGAACTTATTCCGCCACAGGAAGAAACTTGCAGTCACCTATTATAATTGCTGTCACCAACAAGGAAATGCGCGACAAAATTTCTGAGATGAACAGAAAGATAGGCGGCTGGGATGAGGGCTTCGATCCGTTCTATGGTGCACCTGTTATTCTTATTGTACTAGCTGACAAATCCTGCCCTACTTACATTTATGACGGAAGTCTTGTTATGGGAAATCTTATGCTTGCCGCTCACAACGAGGGCGTTGGAAGCTGCTGGATACATCGTGCAAAGGAAGAATTTGAGTCTGAAGAAGGCAAGGAGATCCTCCGCAGCCTTGGCATCGAGGGCGAATACGAGGGCATCGGTCACTGCGCACTCGGCTACACTGAGGGTGAATATCCCGAGGGTCACGAGAGAAAAGACAATTGGGTATACTATATCAAATAATCCTGACAAACTATCTAACAAAAAACGGAGCATTTCAATCTTCCTTATCTCGCTTAATGAAAAGTATGCACCTATCAAGGTTAGTG
>NZ_FR890713.1:0-2126 GCF_000435935.1 Ruminococcus sp. CAG:57
CGATAAATGACGATAAGTGGCGATAAAGTGGTGATACTATAGCATATACTGGACTAATATTGATAAACTACATCTCATTTCAAAAGGGAAAACAAAACGACTAAAAGACGAATGTGAAAAAGTTCTCAATAAAAAATATCTAAATGATAAGTCGTCAATATTTGAAAGGGAAATAGAGATAATAAACCCAGCAGTTATTATTTTCCTTACAGGACCTCGTTATTACAAAACAATGGGATATGCTCTTGGAACTTCTTTCGATGACAAACCCATGCTCACTAAAAAACAATCGAAGCCGATCGTGAACATAACGGATAAATTAGAGAAATATAGTTCTGTTGAGTCTGCTTTCTGGACATATCATCCGAAATTTTTAAACATGAGAAAGGGTACAAACAATAAAAATGAAATAGAAAATGTAATAGATTATATTAAGATAAACATAGATACGAAAAAGTAAATATTGAATATGTTCCCCCTATCAGCGTGACACTAAGACGCTGATAGGGGGATGTTCTATTTTTGACGCATCATATATGATATAAAAAAGCGGACAGTCAGTTGACTGTCCGCTTCGTATATAGCTTTGTTTATACGCTTATATTAGTAAGCTATGCCCTGCCACTTCATTGCGTCAGCGACCTTCAGGAAACCTGCGATGTTAGCACCTGCAACGAGGTTGCCTTCAAGACCGTACTCCTTAGCTGCATTGTATGAGTTGTGGAAGATGTTTGTCATGATGTTCTTGAGTTTAGCGTCAACTTCCTCGAATGTCCAAGAAAGTCTCTCGCTGTTCTGTGACATCTCAAGAGCTGATGTAGCAACACCGCCTGCGTTAGCAGCCTTAGCTGGTCCAAAGAGAACGCCTGCATTCTGGAATACAGCGATAGCCTCTGGAGTTGAAGGCATATTAGCACCCTCAGCAACAGCAAATACACCGTTAGCTACAAGAGCCTTAGCTGACTCTTCGTTGACCTCGTTCTGTGTAGCGCATGGGAGAGCGATGTCGCACTTGATAGTCCAAATGCCGCTGCAGCCCTCGTGGTATTCAGCACCCTGTACTCTGTTTACATACTCCTTGATTCTGCCTCTCTCAACTTCCTTGATCTGCTTAACAACATCGAGGTTGATGCCGTTTGGATCGTATACATAACCGTTAGAGTCAGAAAGTGCAACTACCTTGCCGCCCAGCTCTGTAGCCTTCTCTGTAGCGTAGATAGCAACGTTACCAGAACCAGAGATAACAACTGTCTTGCCTGCGAATGTCTCATTCTTCATGCACTTGATCATCTCAGATGTGTAGTAGCAAAGACCATAACCAGTAGCCTCTGTTCTTGCAAGTGATCCGCCGTATGAAAGGCCCTTACCTGTAAGAACGCCTGTGAACTCGTTTCTGATTCTCTTGTACTGACCGAACATATAGCCGATCTCTCTTGCACCTGTACCGATATCGCCTGCTGGAACGTCTGTGTCAGCACCGATATGCTTGCAAAGCTCTGTCATGAAGCTCTGGCAGAATCTCATAACTTCTCCGTCAGACTTGCCCTTAGGATCGAAGTCTGAACCACCCTTACCGCCGCCGATAGGAAGACCTGTAAGGCTGTTCTTGAAGATCTGCTCGAAGCCGAGGAACTTGATTACTGATGCACATACTGAAGGGTGAAGTCTGATACCGCCCTTGTATGGCCCTATAGCAGAGTTGAACTGAACTCTGAAACCTCTGTTTACCTGTACCTTGCCGTTGTCATCAACCCAAGGAACACGGAAAATGATCTGTCTCTCTGGCTCAACTATTCTGTCGATTATACCTGCCTCAACAAGGTCAGGTCTCTTTTCTACAACAGGAATGAGGCTTTCCAGTACCTCATATACTGCCTGGAGGAATTCCTTTTCGCCGGGATTTCTCTTCTCAACCTTCTCATAAACGCTTTCAAGATACGCATTGTTCAAAGCCATTATTAAAACTCCCATCTTATAAATTATAATTTGTGCACGGCTTTTTTACTCATTCCGCACATCACCTACTCATTATAGCACACTATTTTGCAATTTGCAAGCAGTAAAATGCAAAATTTCATAATTTTATTGAAATTGTATAAAAATCATAGTCTTTTTTTGAAATGTGA
>NZ_FR890714.1:0-717 GCF_000435935.1 Ruminococcus sp. CAG:57
ATCCTCAATCTCGGTTAGGTGGAACAGGTCATAATCGTAAAGTTCATCGAGGATTGTTCTGCTCATAGTTCACACCTCCTCATTTCCGCTGAAATAAGACAGCAGGCTTTCCTTGTTGACGAGATACTTGCCACGGACACCCTCACCTGTTCGGAACGCTTTGATCTTGCCTTGTGCTATCAGCATACGGATAGAATGCTCGGAGATACCTTCGATCAGCGCGGTACACTCCTTGATAGTCAGCATTCTGACCGACTGTGCAGGAGCTTTGACAGGCTTTGATGATGTTGCAGGCTGTTCCTGCACTTCTTCCTCGGCGGTCAGTTGAAGCAAGAGGTTAATGATTGTGTTTACGATCTCACGTTTTTCTGCTATTGTCATAATGATCTTCCTTTCGTGGGCGGAGTTCTCAAAGGCTCTCACCACAGTTCTCAAATTTAGTACAGAGATATGCAATAGCGTGGTCAATTAAGGTCAAGTAGTGGTCAACTAAGTTACAAGAGAGCGGCAGAGACTTTGAAATCCAGCAGAACCGCAGTTCTTGTAACTCAATCCAAACGCCGTATTTACGGCACTTTTTGAAGAAAAGGATAATTTAAGTGAAGATGCCTGAATACCAGTTCTGGGTTAGCCGAACATTCGGGGTAAACTCCAAGAGATAATTTTATCCCTATTGGGAGCACTCGAAATCACGTATTTACGCTGTTTTGTTCGGTT
>NZ_FR890715.1:0-11968 GCF_000435935.1 Ruminococcus sp. CAG:57
CACTCTGCGGAGGACATCTCAGTGCTGTGCGATACTGTGCATGAAATGGATAAGGGAGTTATTGAGGGAGTAAGGTGACATAGACTGAATAAGTATGGATTCGTACAAACAGATATCAGAAGCCGATATTGATAGGTTAAAATTAGGACTATTCAAATAGGATAAGCTGCCACAGTTTTTCTGTAGCAGCTTATTTTTGTTTGTGCTATTTCTTCTTGCGAAGATATCCGTCATCATCATATTTCTTAGCTATGTGCTGTGCAGCTTGCCAATCGCCCCATTTGTCTACAGCCTTATCCCAAAGTTTATCTATTTGCTTTGGCGGAACGTATTCCAAATTGCCATATATTATTTCCATTTCTCTTTTGGTATAATGTTGCGACCTGACTATATACCAAAAATCATCAAGATCGATCAAGTTTTACACCCCTTTTTTTATTTATTGCTATACTATATTAAGCAAGCTAACCTACTGCCTAAAATCATTCAATTCACGCCTATCACTGTTAGTAGAAAAAGTATCATCATCACCGCCGATACGCTGCTAAGAACAAGTCCAAATATCACACAGCAAACTGCATTCAGGTCAAAAACTTCATTTCTTTTGCCGTCATATCTGAGCCTACAGACCTTATCGGGTATGTATATCTTTGAGCGCATTACTACCTCACATGGGAATACGTTTGGATACTCACTATCACTAACCTTGTAAAACGCTGTATCAAATTTCTTGCCCTCTGCCCTGCCGAAACGCACAAACTTTCCTTTCACGCTTTTCGTTCCAGTAAGTTTTACAGCAGAGTATACAAATAAACCAAAAATAACCAGTAGCAGGACGACAAGAAAAACAATTAACATTATAGGAACTATAACAAAATCTGCGCCAAGACACATGGCAAGCACAAGAACAACCGTGGCTATGATAACAAATTCCATGACTATACCCTACAAAAGACTTCTGTAATAGTCGCTAAGACGCTTAGCTTTAGCTTTCAAAAGCTCGTCAGCCTTGCTTTTAACGCTTTCATCTGCAAAAATACCACGCTTTGAAAGTTCAGAAGCCTGCTTGGCAAGGTCTATCGCCTTTTGAAGATCCGTGGCACTGTCAGAGCCTGAATACTCCCTAGCCACCATAAGGCAAGCTTTCGCCTTAAGCGCACATATCTCATCTGAAAATTCGTCATCAGCGTCATACTCTATAACAGCCTTATAGTTCTTGTTTATAAATTCTTTCCGTATACTGATATAGCACTCTGCGTCAGGGGCGTTTTTGGAGTCGTTTTCATCAGGCAGAAGGGCATTAGGCTCTATCTCCAACACCTTGCAGAGATATTCAAGGGTCTTTACCGACGGCGTTGCTGAGCCACTCTCTATCTGACTAAGCATATTGCGGGTTATAAAATCACCCACTACCTCGCTTTGGGTCATTTTCTTTGCAAGCCTTGCCTCTTTTATCCTCTTGCCGAGAGTATTGTTCTCCATTATATCGCCTCACTTTATTTACTGTAAATTTTATTTACTTATATGATAGCAGAAAGTAAAACAGATTTCAAGTGTTTAACGAAAAATTTACAATTTTTTTTGCTAAGCCATATCTAATAAAAAATAATTTTAATTATTATCGAAAATCTATTGACAAATAAGATAAATGAGTATATAATAAACGTAAATAATATTTACATTGGAGGTGTAAGCTATATGAATGAATGGTGGGACGGTTTGTCGCTTTTACTTAAAGTGCTGTATTGTATAGCGTTTCCGTCAACGCTTATACTGCTTGTGCAGACTTTGCTTTCTATGTTCGGTTTTCATGATGGTGGAAGTGGTCACGATTTCAGCGACACGTCAGGTCTTGATCTTGATGTTGATACCAACATCAGCGGTCACGGAGATGTGGATATTGGTCACTGTACACATGATATCGGCTGTGACCACAACGTAGACGGCGGAAACCCTGCGGATTTTGCTTCTATGAGAATGTTCACGCTTCAGACCATAGTTGCTTTTTTCACTGTGTTTAGCTGGTCATCTATCGTTCTTGTAAGCTCAGGTGTTTATCCAGCACTGTCTACAGTTATCGGCTTTGTTCTGGGTCTGGCGACCATGCTTCTTGTAGCAAAGATAGTTCAACTTTCTGCAAAACTTGCTGAAAACGGTACGGCTGATTATAAAAATGCTATAGGAGAAACTGCTACTGTTTATATCCCCTGCCCTCCTAAAGACCATGGGCTTGGTAAAGTAAATGTTATGATAAACGGACAGCTAAGAGAAGTCACTGCAATAAACAATGGTGATGAGCTTATAAAGACAGGAACTCAGGTTCGCATTATCGATTTGCAAGGAGATACTGTCGTAATAGAAAAATAAAAGAATTGATAGAACAAAGGGGTGCTAAACATAAAGATTCTGTGAATGACCCGTCTTGAGGTTATTATAATATTATTTGTGTGGGAGGAAAAATTATGGAACCAGTAATCATCATCTGCGTGATAGTCGTTGTGCTTTTTGCGGCAATTATGGCGATACTGTCACGCTACAGAAAATGTCCGTCTGATAAGGTGCTTGTTATCTATGGTAAAGTAGGAACAGACAAGAATGGTCAAGCAAGAAGCGCAAGATGTATCCACGGCGGTGCGGCATTTATCGTGCCAATAATCCAATCTTATGAGTATATGGATCTTACTCCTATATCCATAAATGTGGATCTAAAAAACGCTCTTTCAAAGCAGAACATCAGAATTGATGTTCCGTCAAGATTTACTGTTGGTATCTCGACAGAACCAGGCGTTATGCAAAACGCTGCTGAAAGACTTCTCGGTCTTAAACTCATTGAGATACAGGAGCTTGCTAAGGATATCATATTCGGTCAGTTGAGACTTATTATCGCAACAATGGATATCGAGGAAATAAACTCGGACAGAGATAAATTTCTGCTCGCGGTATCAAATAATGTTGAGATAGAGCTTAAAAAGATAGGTCTTAAGCTTATCAACGTAAACGTAACGGATATTACAGATGAGTCTGGATATCTGGAAGCTCTCGGTAAAGAAGCTGCTGCAAAGGCTATCAATGACGCTAAGAAGTCAGTTGCCGAAAAACACAGAGACGGTGAGATCGGTCAGGCAAACGCTCAGAAAGACCAGCGTATCCAAGTTGCTGCTGCAAACGCTTCTGCTATCGACGGTGAGAACCAGGCCAAGATAGAGGTTGCACAGTCAGAAGCCCTCAGACGTGAGCGTGAAGCGGAAGCTCTCAGACAGGCTACAGCCGCTGAAGCTGTTCAGGCAGCAAAGGCAAAGCAGGAAGCTTACATAGCTCAGCAATCCGCCGAGCAGACGAGAGCCGAACTTGAAAAGGCTACACAGACCGCCGATGTTATCGTAAAGGCTCAGATCTCAAAGCAGCAGGCCGAGATCGAAGCTGAAGCACAGGCTGAGGTAGTAAGACGTAAAGCAAAGGGTGAGGCCGATGCTATCTTTGCAAAAATGGAAGCTGAAGCAAAGGGCAATCAGGAAATACTCACAAAGCAGGCAGAAGGTATGAGAAAGCTTGTTGAAGCAGCAGGCGGAGATGCTAATGCAGCCGTCAAACTCATAGTTGCTGATAAGCTTGAAGAGCTTATCTCTATTCAGGTAGAAGCTATCAAGAACATTAAGA
Source organism: Ruminococcus sp. CAG:57 (assembly GCF_000435935.1). NCBI lineage: Bacteria > Bacillati > Bacillota > Clostridia > Eubacteriales > Oscillospiraceae > Ruminococcus > Ruminococcus sp. CAG:57. The sequence goes on from NZ_FR890715.1 coordinate 3,658, forward strand.
TAGACAAGATAACCGTGTGGGATACAGGCGCAGGTGCAGACGGAAAAGGCTCGACAGCAAACTTTCTAAGCGGACTTATGCAGTCAGTTCCTCCGCTGAACGATCTGTTCAAGCAAGCAGGAATGTCACTCCCTGATTTTCTTGGCGAGGACATACAGGAAGCTTTGAAAAAGTCACAGGAAGAAGCAGTAAAGAGAGCAGCCGAGGCTGATAATGCAGAAACTCTCGACCCAAAAGATGTTGAGGTAATAGAGCCTGAGAAATAATTAATTTGACCTCCGTAGTTTAACGATTGCGGAGGTCTTTTGGTATAAATAAAAGCGAGTTTCAACATCATGAAACTCGCTTTTCTATGTTCAATATGGTTCAACGACTACTGCTCTGCCCTCTTTCAAGGACCTTTGTACATCAATAAAACGCTGATTTTTGCTGCCCATAAATTTCAACTCAAGGCTTCGCTGTGACAGAATAAATGGTCCGTCAACAAGATAATCAAGCTGTTGCAGCAGCTCAAGATAGCCGTTATTATCATCAGCATTGGCTATAAGATATTCATAAGTATATCCAGTGAAAGATATGACATTCAGCGGAAATCTATTAAAGGCTTTTATCCTTCCTGCAAGTTCTACTAACGGTTTGCACTGACAGAAAGGCTCACCGCCACTGAACGTCACACCGTCAAGAAGCGGGTCTTTTATTATCTCATTGTAAAGCTGGTCTGTATCAACGACAATTCCACCGTTAAAATCATGTGTCTGCGGATTGTGACAACCCTCACAGCCGTGTGGACAGCCCTGCGTAAAAATAGTGAACCTAAAACCCGGTCCGTCTACGATAGATTCACCGACAGTGCCTGCTATCCTAAGCTTCATGGCTAATTGTCACCCTCACAGCAGGCTTTTGCACGAGGTATCCTCTCATGTATCACCTTGCTGTGTTCAGCCTCAGAACGTCCACACTTCGGGCATTTGTCACCTATTATTCCAGTATATCCGCAAACAGGATCACGGTCAACAGGATGGTTTATTGAGCCGTAGCCTATGCCAACTTCTTTCATATATCTTACGACTTTCTCGAATGCAGAAAGATTGTTCAGCGGATCGCCGTCAAGCTCGATATAGCTTATATGGCCTGCATTTGTAAGAGCATGGTAAGGAGCTTCTATTTTAAGTTTCTCAAACGCTGTTATCGGATAGTAAACAGGCACATGGAAAGAATTAGTATAATATTCTCTGTCCGTAACTCCTGCTATCTCACCATAACGTTCTTTATCCATTTTAACAAATCTGCCAGAAAGTCCCTCAGCAGGCGTTGCAAGCAACGAGAAGTTAAGACCAGTACGCTTTGTTTCCTCGTCCATTCTTGCTCTCATACGCGAGATTATCTCCAAGCCAAGCTCTCTTGCTTCTTCACTTTCACCATGGTGCTTGCCAGTAAGCACTTTAAGACACTCAGCAAGACCGATAAAGCCCACTGAAAGCGTGCCATGCTTTAGCACTTCTTCAAGTGTATCGTCAGCCGTAAGCTTCTCTGAATCGAGCCATATGCCCTGACCCATGAGAAACGGATAATTTCTCACACGCTTTGAACACTGTATCTTAAATCTGTGCATAAGCTGGTCGATACAAAGATCCATAAGCTCATCAAGGCTGTCAAAGAAAGCACCGATATTACGCTGTGCTTTTATGCCAAGTCTAGGGAGATTAATGGTAGTAAAAGAGAGATTTCCTCTTCCTGTCACTATCTCACGAGTAGGGTCATATGCGTTACCGATAACTCTTGTGCGGCAACCCATGTAAGCTATCTCAGTGTCAGGATTGCCCTCTTTATAATACTGTAGATTGAAAGGAGCGTCGATAAATGAAAAATTCGGGAAAAGACGCTTCGCTGATACACGGCAGGCGAGCTTGAAAAGGTCATAGTTCGGGTCATCAGGATCAAAGTTCACGCCCTCTTTTATCTTGAAAATATGTATAGGGAAAATAGGCGTTTCACCATTGCCAAGTCCTGCTTCCTCTGCAAGAAGAATATTCTTTATAACAAGTCTGCCCTCGATAGAAGTATCAGTACCATAATTTATGGAGCTGAAAGGCGTTTGAGCGCCTGCACGGGAGTTCATGGTATTAAGATTATGGATAAGCGCTTCCATTGCCTGATATGTAGCTCTGTCAGTTTCTTTCAAAGAGTTTTTATATGCAAAACTCTGTATCTTCTTCACTATAGGTGCGTCAACAAAATTCACAAGGAACTGTGCTTCAGCCTCTTGATAGCCGTTATCATTGGCGAGTGTAACCTTTAAGCCCTGCTCGTCAAGCATTTCAGTTATTTTCTTTGCAATGCTCTGAGCATCAGAAACTTCACCAAGGAGAGCAAGACCCCTGCCGATATTGTCACGATAGCGGTGTCTGAATGTCTTTCTTACGCCCTCAGCCATATCATAATCGAACTTTGGAAGAGATTGACCACCATGCTGGTCGTTCTGATTGGATTGTATCGCAATGCAGGCAAGCGCCGCATAGCTTTGTATATCATTTGGTGTACGCAAAAAGCCATGACCTGTAGAAAAACCCTTATCAAAAAGCTTTGTAAGGTCTATCTGAGTGCAAGTGGTAGTCAGTGTATAAAAATCAAGATCATGAATGTGGATATCGCCCTCCTGATGAGCCTTTGAATGCTCAGGAGCAAGAACATACATCTCATTGAACTCCTTTGCACCCACAGATCCGTATTTAAGCATTGTACCCATTGCGGTATCGCCGTCTATATTAGCATTCTCACGCTTCAAATCGTTATCTTTCGCTGATTGGAAAGTAAGATCCTCATAAACTTTCATAAGACGGGTATTCATTTCTCTTGCACGAGTCCTGTTTGAGCGGTAGAGTATATAACTTTTTGCAGTATCAGCCATGCCCTCCTCGATAAGTACACGCTCAACGCAATCCTGAATCTCTTCAACAGTAGGCATATCAAGGTGTTTTTCCATAAGCTTATCAACAACTTTACCCGAAAGCTCCAAAGCTTCCTCATAGTTATCCTTGCCCACAGACTGAGCCGCCTTGTATATAGCGCCAGCTATTTTCTCAATATTGAAAGTTACAGTACGTCCGTCACGCTTTTTTATCTTGATTATCACAATACCGCCTCCGATTTTCCCGATTTATCCTTATATTTTTTTATTCTCACAACTCGTACCGCAAATCACAACATATTGTATAAAAAGCAGTGCTTAATACAAGTATATAGTATAAGTGACGTAAAGTCAAGGCGTTATACAACAAAATGTGACTTTGTTATTTGTATTAAATGCACAAAGTCACATTTTCGTCAGATATTGATTTTAGGTGTCAAGTAAAATGCTTTTATCTGTAATGTAGTCGAACTTTACAACGCATAATACAATATAGTCCAGTTCTTGATGCTGTAAAGTGAGCTAACTTGTCGTCTTATGCATTTTCAAGTGCTGCTCCACACCTCTTGAATGTCGTAAATAGGTGAATTCAGCAAGCACGTAAAGTACTTTAACTTGTCAAGCTTTTAAATTTTGCACTATGCTGCTGAACTGCTCTCAGCACTCTCGTAAGTGTAATCATGTGTGACTACAGAGCTGCCTGTTTCATTTTCAAGTACCTCTTCGAGAGTAGTATTCATCATGTAGGCACAGAAAGATATAAGCATCACAAAAAAACTCACTATCAACACAATATCCAATCTATAACCATTTTTCTTCTTTTTGTTATCGTTCATAAGATCTTCTCCAAAATATGATTTTAATACCATTATACTATATCCCTCTGCCTTTTTCAAGCCAAAATGACAAAATCGCAGATATTTTTATACCATACACACTGCCATGTGATAAATGCACAAAAGACAATTTCTTTTATTGTTTAATTTTTGTTTTTACCCCTTGCAAAAAAGACGCATATAGTGTATAATAAATATTATATTGCTTGACGTTCACTAGGCGACAAGCGGCTGTATTATCTAAGATACAGGCAATTTGATTTAACAGAAATGAGGCTTTTATATGTGCGGTTTTGTTGGATTTACAAATAAAATCAATGACGCTTCCATAGTTCTTGGAAAAATGATGGATAGAATAAAACATAGAGGTCCTGACTCTGACGGAAAATATGTTGACGAGCAGATCGCAATGGGTTTCCGCCGACTTTCGATCATCGACCTTTCAGATCAAGGTAGCCAGCCTATCTTCAATGAAGATAAGTCGTTGGTACTTACATTCAACGGTGAGATATACAACTACAAGGATCTCCGTGAGGAGCTTGTAGCGTCTGGTCACAAGTTCTATACACAGACCGACTCAGAGGTGCTTATCCACGGCTATGAGCAGTGGGGCGAGAATATGCTTGACAAGCTGAGAGGAATGTTTGCATTCGTTATCTTCAACAAGAATACAAATGAGGTTTTCGGTGCAAGAGATTTCTTCGGTATCAAGCCTCTTTACTACGCAAAAATGGGCGAAACTCTTATGTGGGGTTCTGAGATAAAGAGTTTTCTTGACCACCCTCATTTCAAGAAGGAACTTAACACAGACGTTCTTGAAACTTATCTCACATTCCAGTATTCTCCTACAACAGAAACTTTCTTCAAAAATGTTTACAAGCTCCCTGCCGCTCACTGCTTTACATACAAGAACGGCGAGATGAACGTAAGAAGATATTGGGAAGTTAAGTTTCATGCTGACAATGGTCCTTCTTTAGAGGATTGGGTGAATAGGATATCTGACACTTTCAAGAACTCTGTTGAGGTACACAAGTTTGCTGACGTTGAGGTAGGCTCATTCCTTTCAAGCGGTGTTGACTCGAGCTATGTTGCCGCTGTTGCTAACGTTGACAAGACCTTTACTGTGGGCTTCGGAGAGGACGAGAAATACAACGAGATAGGTTATGCTAAGGAATTTTCAAAGTATATCCACAAGGAGAATTTCTCAAAGGTCATCAGCCCTGAGGAATACTGGAACAGTCTTTCAAAGATACAGTATCACATGGACGAACCTCTCGCAGACCCTGCGGCTGTGGCTCTATTCTTCGTATGTCAGATTGCATCAGAAAAGGTCAAGGCAGTGCTTTCAGGCGAGGGTGCAGACGAGATATTCGGCGGATACAACATCTATCACAACCCTGCTGATATGGCAAGCTACTTTAAGATACCAAGACCTATCAGAAAGGCTGTTGGTGCAGTTGCTGATAAACTGCCTCATAAGCACGGCATAAACTATCTTATAAGAGGCTCTAAGGATCTTGATGAGAGATTTATTGGTAACGCATACATCTTCTCTGAGAAAGAGCGTAAGGACATTCTGAGCATAAAAACAAACGCTCCCGACGCTATGGCTATCACAAAGCCTTTCTACGATAAGGTAAGAGATCAGGATCAGGTAACGCAGATGCAGTACATTGACCTGCACCTTTGGATGACAGGTGATATTCTTCTTAAGGCGGATAAAATGAGCATGGCTCACTCTCTTGAGCTTCGTGTACCGTTCCTTGACAGAAAGGTAATGGAGCTTGCAGAGCAGATACCTGTAAAGGACAGAGTTACTGAAACTGAAACGAAGTATGCAATGCGTCTTGCTGCACTTCAGGCTTGCCCTCCACAGACAGCTAAGAAAAAGAAGCTCGGCTTCCCTGTTCCTATCAGGGTATGGCTGAAAGAAGATAAGTATTATAATATAGTAAAGGATAAGTTTACTTCTCCTCAGTCAGCACAGTTCTTCCATACAGATAAGCTTGTACAGCTTCTTGACGATCACCGTGCAGGCAAATATGACTATTCAAGAAAGATTTGGACAGTGTTCTCATTCCTTGTTTGGTATGATGTTTATTTCAGTGACAACGTATAATTACACAAATAGTAAAAGCGGTTACCTCCAGCGGGTTACCGCTTTTACTGTAATTTTTTTATATAACTATCTTTTAGAAATACTTTTTTCTTTATGTAGTAGCATCAACATATATATATTAGTGTACAGCTAATAAAATATGTTACGGTCAATGTAAAATCATTGAAGATTAAAGGTAAAAAAGCAAAAATATTGTGTCTTAGCTATTGTAAATTTTAAAATAATATGTTATAATGAATCTTAAATAAATGAGAGGAACAGGGGGTATCATATGACAATGGCTACACTCAAAATAGTTTTCTGGGCTTTAGCTTTCGTGTTCTTTGTTGTATGCGAGGTCGCAACTGGAACGGCACTTGTGTCTATATGGCTTGCTATAGCAGCACTTATTGCGATGTTTTGTGCCATAGCTAAGCTTTCTTTCCTTACACAGTGCATCGTATTCGTCGTAAGTTCGATCATACTTCTTTTGCTTACAAGACCTGTGGTCAAGAAGCTCCAGAACAAGCCAGTTGCAACAAATTACGAGCTTGATGTGGGAAAAACTGCAATAGTTATTGAGCCTATAGATAACTCTGTGAACAAAGGCAGGGTCACTCTTGAGGGCACAGATTGGGCAGCAAGAACTGAGGACGGCTCAAAGATCTCAGAAGGCACACCAGTGAAGGTCGTGCGTATTGACGGTGCAAAGCTGATAGTTTCAGAAGAAAAGTAACAGCTTACATAAACTTATTTTTTTAGGAGGCATATAATGGAACCTGGAATTTATATCGTACTTGCTATCATCGTATTGCTTATAATCATTGTTATCAGCAACATCAAGATAGTACCACAGGCATATGTATTTGTAGTTGAAAGACTTGGAGCTTTTCATGCGGCATGGGGAACGGGACTTCACGTAAAAGTACCTTTTATCGACCGAGTTGCAAAGAGAGTATCTATCAAAGAGCAGGTAGTTGACTTCAAGCCACAGTCAGTTATCACAAAGGATAATGTAACAATGCAGATAGACACTGTTGTGTTCTTCCAGATAACAAACGCAATGCAGTTCACATACGGCGTTGAGAGACCTATCTCAGCTATTGAAAATCTGACGGCAACAACACTCAGAAACATTGTTGGTGACCTTGATCTTGAGGCTACGCTCACTTCCCGTGACATTATCAACACAAGGATCACAGCAATTCTTGATGAAGCCACAGATAGGTGGGGCATCAAGGTGCAGAGAGTTGAGCTTAAGAATATTCTTCCGCCAAGAGAAATTCAGGACGCAATGGAAAAGCAGATGAAAGCTGACCGTGAAAGACGTGAAAAGGTCATTCAGGCAGAGGCTGAGAAGAAATCTCAGGTGCTTGTTGCAGAGGGTGAGAAAGAATCTAAGATACTCAGAGCACAGGCAGACAAGGAGTCACAGATACTTGCAGCCGAAGCTGAGAAGCAGTCTATGATACTTCGTGCAGACGCTGTCAAGGAGCAGAAGATACTTGAGGCAGAAGGTGAAGCGCAAGCTATCGACATGGTACAGAAGGCGATTGCCGAGAGTATCGTCAAGCTGAATGCTGCTAACCCTAACGAGCAGGTAATCCAGCTCAAGAGCCTTGAAGCATTTGCTAAGGCAGCAGACGGCAAGGCTACAAAGATTATTATACCAAGTGAGATACAGGGTATAGCAGGTCTTGCAACAGGACTTAAAGAAGTCATGACAGACGTTAAGAAGCCACAGTAAAACGCATATAGTTAATCCCCTCCAAGGCAAATGCTTTGGAGGGGATATTTTTTTTCATTTTCAAATAATAATTCAAAAGTTAGGCTTTCAGGTTACATCATTTACCTGTAAAAGCCGTAAATACAACTCGTACAAAGGCAGAAGAAGTTCTCCTACATCCATAGGACTAACAAACGCATGAACAGGGTATTCGCCTTTTAACAGTTTCATTAACTCATGTATATTTTTTAGTTTATATCGTATTTAGTTATAGTATCCTTATAAGCCATATACTGATATTCTCCTCTCAATTTAAACGCGTGACTTTCACTTCAGACAATTTAACGGTATCCGAAATTGCTTCAGAAACACCACCGGGAATTCAAAAAGAATTTGCTCCAGATTCATTGGTCTGAAATTACCAATTGTATAGAAACGACGCAGGAATACTTGCGTCCTTCAAGGAGTTTCTGTGCAAGATAACGGAAAATTGGCAAGTTAGACGTACACAAAGCCGTTAGGCGGTAGTTGTGCGGTGTCGCCCTAAAGATCTGAATTACAAATTGATTACCAAGGTCTTAAACTTTGAATTCGTTTAACAAAAGTTCCGTCGTCAGGTGAAAACACAAATCTGAATCCGTTGAAATCATTTACAATTAATTCACCATCAATATAATTAATCATTACATACGGCGAAATAAACTTATATTCCGGACATACCCTTTCTTTATTCTGAATTCGCC
>NZ_FR890716.1:0-25892 GCF_000435935.1 Ruminococcus sp. CAG:57
GTGCTAAAAATGCTGCTATCCTTGCTATCCAGATGCTGGCTCTTTCTGATGAGGGACTGGCTGAAAAGCTTGAAAAGGCTAAGAAAGACATGATAGACGGCGTTGTGGCTAAGGACAAGGCTTTGCAGGACAAGCTCGCTGCACTTTGATTTTTGATACAGACATATAGCTCGGCTGTATGTTATATTTGATATATTGGGGAAGTTTTGCTGTCGGCGGGCGAACGATGTTCGCTCCTACATATTGAAACGGCAGTGGATATGTTTTCGGTATATCATATAAATAATGTAAATAATTTTATGGAGGAATAAATCTATGGAAAACATCGTAAAGACAGAACAGCTCTATGAGGGCAAGGCTAAGAAAGTATTCGCTACTAACGATCCTGATCTTGTTATCGTTGACTACAAGGACGACGCTACTGCTTTCAACGGCGAGAAGAAAGGCACTATCGTTGGCAAGGGTGCTATCAATAACAAAATGACAAACTATATGTTCAAGCTTCTTGAAAAAGAGGGTATCCCTACTCATCTTGTTGAGGAGATCTCTGACAGAGAGACTATCGTTAAGAAGGTCGAGATCGTTCCGCTGGAAGTTATCGTAAGAAACGTTGCAGCAGGAAGCTTCTCAAAGAAGCTCGGTATCGAGGAAGGCACAAAGCTCAAGCAGCCTACACTTGAGTTCAGCTACAAGTGCGACGAGCTTGGCGACCCATTCATCAACAAGTATTATGCTCTTGGTCTTGGTCTTGCTACTGAGGAAGAGATCGAGGATATCACAAAGTATGCTTTCAAGGTAAATGAGTTCATGCTTGGCTTCTTCAAGAACATCGGCATTGACCTTATCGACTTCAAGATCGAGTTCGGCAGATTCCACGGAAAGATACTTCTTGCTGACGAGATCTCACCTGATACTTGCCGTTTCTGGGATTCTAAGACACATGAGAAGCTCGACAAGGACAGATTCAGAAGAGACATGGGCGGCGTTGAAGAGGCTTACCATGAGATGATAAAGAGAGTAATGGGAGAATAATATCTATGGGCGGTTTTTTCGGAGCTGTTTCAGCTAATGACTGTATTCAGGACGTTTTCTTCGGGACCGACTATCATTCACACTTAGGCACAAGGCGGGGCGGAATGACTTCATTCTCCCCTGAGCTTGGCTTTCAGAGAAATATTCACAGCATTGAAAACTCACCATTTCGTACTAAATTTGAAAAAGACGTTGACAAAATGAGAGGAAACATCTGTATCGGCTGCATAAGCGACACAGATCCTCAGCCGATAATGGTACGCTCGAAGTTAGGACTTTACGCAGTGTGCTCTATCGGTGTAATACAAAATGCCGCTAAACTGGCTGACGAACTGCTTGAAAAGGGCTGCGCAAACTTTGAAACAATGAGCAGCGGCTCTATCAATTCCGCAGGGCTTATCGGTGCGCTGATCGCACAGAAGGACAGCTTTGTTGACGGCATAAGATACGCACAGGACAAGATAGAAGGCACGATGTCACTTGCAATAATGACAGACAAGTCGATGATCGTTGCCAGAGATAAGGACGGACGGCTTCCTATTATAATAGGACAGCGTTCTGACGGATATTGCTTTTCTTTTGAATCATTTGCATATCAGAAGCTTGGATACTCCACCTGTCATGAACTAAAGGCGGGAGAGATAACTGAGATAACCAAGGACGGCTACAATATCCTCAGCGAAGGTACAGACAAGAAAAAGATCTGCACTTTCCTTTGGACTTATTACGGCTACCCTACCGCTTGCTATGAGGGCGTGAACGTTGAACTTATGCGAACACGCAACGGTGAGATAATGGCAGAGAACGATATGAAAAACGGCAGGCTGCCTGACGTTGATTTCGTTTGCGGAATACCTGATTCGGGCGTTCCTCACGCTATAGGATATGCAAACAAAAGCGGCATACCTTTTGCAAGACCGTTCATCAAATACACTCCTACATGGCCTAGAAGCTTTATGCCAACAAGCCAGTCTATGAGAAACAGAGTTGCGAAGATGAAGCTTATACCTGTTCACGAACTTATCGAGGGCAAGAAGCTTCTGTTCGTTGACGACAGTATCGTCAGAGGAACTCAGATGAGGGAAACTGTTGAGTTTCTTTATGAGAACGGTGCAAAGGAAGTCCACATGAGATCAGCCTGTCCTCCTATCATGTATGGCTGCAAGTATCTAAACTTTTCACGCAGCACCTCGGAGCTTGAACTTATCGCAAGACAGATCATTGATGAGAACGAGGGTATCGAGGGAGTTAAATACATTGAAGAATACAGCGATTCAAGCACTGAGCGTGGCAAGCTCCTCAGGGACGAGATATGCAGAAGACTTAAGCTTACCTCTGTTGAATTCCAGTCGCTTGAAGGCACTGTAAAGGCTGTGGGTCTGCCAAGCTGTGAGCTTTGCACCTACTGCTGGAACGGAAGGGAATGATTTAATTGGTAACAGGTATCCATGAAGAATGCGGCGTTTTCGGCATTTATACTAACAAGACAAGCGATGTTGCGGCTCAGACTTATGTATCTCTTTACGCTTTACAGCACAGAGGTCAGGAAAGCTGCGGTATCGTTGTAAACGACGACGGCGTGTTCAGCTATCACAAGGACGTGGGTCTTGTCAATCAGGTTTTTGACAAGGAAACTCTCGAACGGCTCGGCAAGGGCAATATTGCTATAGGTCATGTGAGATATTCGACTACAGGCAACTGCAATGCTTCAAACGCTCAGCCGCTTGTTGTTCGTCACATAAAAGGTCCTATGGCTATCGCTCACAACGGCAATCTTACTAACGCAAGAGAACTTAGAGAGCAATATGAAAACAAGGGCATGATATTCCACAGCACAAATGATACTGAGGTCATATCATACGCCATAACCGAGGAACGTCTTAGAGCACCGTCTATACAGGCGGCTCTTGAAAAGGCTATGTACAGGATAAAGGGTGCGTATTCGCTGCTCGTTATGTCGCCGACAAAGCTTATTGCGGCGAGAGATCCTGACGGCTTCAGACCCCTTTGCCTCGGAAAGATAGACGACGGCTATGTGGTAGCGTCGGAGACCTGTGCTTTTGACAGCATCGGCGCTGAATACATAAGAGATCTTAAACCAGGTGAAATGATAGTTATTGACAAAAACGGTGTGAACTCTATCACGACTCACTGTGGTAAAAAGGGTACTATATGCGTATTTGAATATGTATATTTTGCTAGACCTGACTCTGTTATCGAGGGATCGAGCGTTCACATGGCAAGGCTCAGGGCAGGAAAATATCTTTGGAGAGAACACCCTGTTGACGCTGATATCGTCATAGGCGTGCCTGACTCGGGACTTGACGCTGCGCTGGGATTTTCTCAGGAAAGCGGCATACCATACGGCATTGGATTTATCAAGAACAGATACATAGGCAGGACGTTCATTCAGCCTAGCCAAACAGAGAGGACGAACTCCGTCAAGATAAAGCTCAACGCTATTTCAAGCACTGTTAAGGGCAAGAGGGTCGTTATGATAGACGACAGTATCGTCAGAGGAACGACTTCGGGACGTATAGTCAAGCTGCTGAGGGACGCAGGTGCAAAGGAAGTTCACGTTCGTATCTCCTCCCCTGCATTCATTGCACCATGCTATTTCGGAACGGATATAGACAGCAAGGAAAATCTTATCGCCTGCAAGATGACCAATGAAGAAATATGCGAATATATCGGTGCAGACAGCTTGGGATATCTCAGTGTTGAAAGCGTTAAAAAGCTTGCGGGAAATTCAAAGTGTGATTTCTGCGTAGGCTGCTTTACAGAGAAATACCCTATCGAAGTTCCTAAGGATATGCCTAAGGACAAATTTGAATCGAAGATATCGGAAAAGAAGTAAATAACTGAAAGGATATTTTATCATGAATACAAACAGTTTTTCAAACAGCTACAAGGAAGCAGGCGTTGACGTAACGGCAGGCTACAAGGCAGTTGAGCTTATGAAGCAGCACGTTGCAAGGACCATGACGAGCGGTGTTCTCAGCGGCATCGGCGGCTTCGGCGGTCTGTTTGAGCTTGACATGACAGGTATCACAAAGCCTGTTCTCGTTTCAGGCACAGACGGCGTTGGCACAAAGCTCAAGATAGCTTTTCTTATGGACAAGCATGACACAGTTGGTATCGACTGCGTGGCAATGTGCGTAAACGACATTATCTGCTGCGGTGCAAAGCCACAGTTTTTCCTTGACTACATCGCTGTTGGCAAGAACTATCCTGAGAAGATAGCTCAGATAGTTTCTGGCGTAGCAGAGGGCTGTGTACAGTCAGGCTGTGCGCTTATCGGTGGCGAAACGGCTGAGATGCCTGGTTTCTACCCTGTTGACGAATATGACCTTGCAGGCTTCTCTGTTGGCGTTGTTGACAAGGACAAGATACTTGACCCAAGCACTCAGAAGGCCGGGGACGTTATGATAGCTATCAAGTCAAGCGGTGTACACTCAAACGGCTTCTCACTGGTAAGAAAGGTATTCAGCGTTGACGAAAAGACTCTTTCTGTTCACTATGACGAGCTTGGCAAGACACTTGGCGAGACACTTCTCACACCTACAAAGATATATGTAAAGGCTGTTATGAGCCTGCTTGATTCTGTTAAGGTAAAGGCTATATCTCACATCACAGGCGGCGGATTCTATGAGAACATTCCACGTTCACTTCCAAGCGGTCTTTCTGTTAAGATAGCAAGAAGCGACGTTCAGGTGCTTCCTATTTTCGACGTTATCGCAAAGACAGGAAACATTCCTGAGAGAGATATGTTCAACACATTCAACATGGGCGTTGGTATGACAGTTGTTGTTGACAAGGCTGACGCTGACAAGGCTATCGAAGCTATCAAGGCGGCAGGCGAAGAAGCTTACGTTCTGGGCGAGCTTGTTGACTCTGACATGGGCGTTATCATCTGCTAAGGGTAAAGAGATATGAAGAAGATATGCGTGCTTGTTTCGGGCGGCGGAACAAACTTACAGGCGCTTATTGACGCTGAAAAAAGCGGCATTATAAAAAACGGCAAGATAACCTGCGTTATATCCTCGAAGGAGGGTGCTTATGCTCTGGAGAGGGCGAAAAATGCAGGTATCAGCACTGTCGTTATTCCGAGAAAGGAATATGCTGACAGCAAGAGTTACAGCGAGGCTATTCTGGCTGAGCTTAACAGACAAGGTGCTGACCTTGTGGTGCTGGCCGGATTTATGGTCATTCTTGACGAGTGCGTCACAAAGGCTTATCCTTACAGGATAATAAACGTTCACCCTGCGCTTATACCGTCATTCTGCGGTGAGGGCTTTTACGGACTTAGAGTTCATGAAAAGGCTCTTGAATACGGCGTAAAGGTATCGGGTGCGACTATACATTTTGTAAACGAAAAGGCTGACGCCGGAGCGATAATTTTGCAGGGTGCTGTAGATGTTGCAAATGACGAAACGCCTGAAAGTTTACAGAAGAAGATAATGGAAAACGTTGAATGGAAGCTTTTGCCTAAGGCGGTTTCGCTGTTCTGCGAGGACAGGATAAGCATTAAGGACGGCAAGGCTTACGTTGACCTTAAAGACTGAGAAAAATTATGGAGGACAAGATATGAAGACCCTTAATATTTATGACGAGCTTAAAAGCAACTCATATCCGGGCAGAGGAATAGTTATAGGCAAGTCTGCTGACGGAAAGAGTGCGGTAACGGCTTATTTTATCATGGGCAGAAGTGTTAATTCCAGAAACAGAGTTTTCACGGAAACTGAGGACGGCATAAAGACAGAAGCTGCTGACCCTAGCAAGCTTTCTGACCCACACCTTATTATATACTCCCCTGTTCGTGTGCTTGGAAACAAGACTATCGTTACAAACGGCGATCAGACGGACACTATCTACGAGCTTATGGACAAGCAGCAGACTTTTGAGCAGTCACTGAGGACGAGACAGTATGAGGACGACGCTCCAAACTACACTCCTCGTATTTCAGGTATCATGCACGTTGAGAACGGCGCATATAATTATGCTATGAGCATACTCAAATCTGCTGACGGAGATCCTGATTGCTGTGAGAGATTTACTTATACATACACTGACCCTCTTGACGGCGTGGGTCATTTTATCCACACTTACATGGGTGACGGAAATCCTCTGCCAAGCTTTGAGGGCGAGCCTAAGAAGGTAGAGATACCAAATGATATCGAAGAGTTCACGGGCAAGCTTTGGGAGGCTCTCAACGAGGACAACAAGGTTTCGCTGTTTGTTAGATACATTGATATCGCAAGCGGCAAGGCTGTTTCTAAGGTTATAAATAAGTACAGCAAGTAATATCCCTAAAGCGAAGCAGGAGTATAGAAAAAATGGAGTTAGTTGCATTAAAATGTCCCAAATGCGGCGGCGAGCTTGAAGTTCACGAGGGACAGAAAAAGACGTTCTGCAAATACTGCGGATCGCAGATACTGCTCGATGACGGAAACAGGATAATAAACGTCATTGACGAAGCAAGGCTCAAAGAGATAAAGCTCAATAAAGAGGTATCAGACTTTGACCAGAAGCTTCGTGACGAGGAGGCGAGCGGCAGATACAAGAACGCTTCACAGAAGCAGGGGTGGATAATAGCTTGCATCGTTTTGCACGTTATATTCACGCTTGTATTCAGCGGTGCGGTGATGTATCAGTCTGTATTTGCAATAATCGCTTCCATATGCTTATGGGTGGCTCTGCCTGTGATAATGGCGCTTATTAAACCGAGGAACGCTGGGGGCATGGGCAGGATAAAAACTGCGGTGCTTTTCTACATCACGTTCACTGCGATATTCTTCGGAGTGGGCAAGCTTTACTTACGTTTCATCAAATAGTCAGGGGGGAGCAAGTTGGAACTTATCGCACTTCAGTGCAAAAACTGCGGCGGTGAAATAACGATAGAGGACGATAAGAAGATCGTCTACTGCCCTTACTGCGGCACTCATAACTACATTGACGACGGCACCAGAACGGTCAAGATAGTTGATGAGGCGAAGCTTGAAGAAGTAAGGCTCAGGCAGGAAGAATTTCTAAAGAGAAAAGCTTCTGAGGAAGAACTCAACGGCATAAGGGACAAAAAGATAAAACAGCGCAGGATATGGCGAGTATTCATGGTGCTGGCGCACATTCTTATTGTGATACCTATTTTTCTGCTCATGAAGAATATGGACGATACGCCGAGCATAAACCTTATACTCGGTATGCTTGGATATCTGCTCATCATGCCGATAATAATGGGTGTGACAAGACCTAGTATCCCCTCGAAGAAGTGGGACGTTAAGGAGAAAAGCAAGGGCAAGCTCATACTGCTTTTCTATATCTCATTCGCTGCGGTACTGCTTGTGGCAGTAATGGCAGGAGTGGCAATATTTGCAATGAACTAAGGCTTATTCATATAAACAGGAGGTAAAAATTATGGCAAATGAAATGCTTTTGAAATACGGCTGCAACCCTAATCAGAAGCCGTCAAGAGTATTTATGGAGGATGGCAAGGATCTCCCTATCGAGGTACTCAACGGCAAGCCCGGTTACATCAATCTGCTTGACGCATTCAACGGCTGGCAGTTGGTAAGAGAGCTTAAAAAGGCAACAGGTATGTGTGCGGCAACTTCTTTCAAGCACGTTTCACCTGCGGGCGCTGCTATTGGCAAGCCTTTGAGCGAGGTGGAAAAGAAGATATATTTTGTTGACGATCTGGGCGAGCTTACTCCACTTGCAAGCGCTTATGCGAGAGCAAGAGGTGCTGACAGAATGTCATCATACGGCGATTTTATCGCACTTTCTGACGAGTGTGACGCTTGCACTGCAAAGATGATACAGAGAGAGGTTTCTGACGGTATCATTGCACCGGGCTACACTGACGAGGCTCTTGAGATACTCAAGTCAAAGAGAAAGGGTACATACAACATCATCAAGATAGATGAGAACTATGTTCCTGCACCTATTGAGAGAAAACAGGTTTTCGGCGTAACTTTTGAACAGGGTCGAAACGAGCTGAAAATAGACAACGATATGCTCACAAATATCGTGACAGACAACAAGGAGATCCCTGAGGACAAGAAAACTGATCTTGTTATCTCACTTATCACACTTAAATACACACAGTCTAACAGCGTTTGCTATGTAAAGGACGGTCAGGCTATCGGTATCGGTGCAGGTCAGCAGTCAAGAATACACTGCACAAGACTGGCAGGAAACAAGGCTGACATCTGGTGGCTCAGACAGCACCCAAAGGTTCTGGGACTTCAGTTCGTTGACAATATAAGACGTCCTGACAGAGATAACGCTATCGACGTTTACATTTCTGACGAGCATGATGATGTACTGGCTGAGGGCGTATGGCAGAACACATTCAAGGTAAAGCCTGAGGTGCTCACTGAGGCTGAAAAGAAGGAATGGCTTGCAAAGAACACAGGCGTTTGCCTTGGTTCTGACGCTTTCTTCCCATTCGGCGACAACATCGAGAGAGCTAAAAAGAGCGGTGTGGCTTACATTGCCGAGCCAGGCGGATCTATCAGGGACGATCATGTTATCATGACTTGCAACAAGTACAACATGGCAATGGCATTCACTGGAATAAGATTGTTCCATCACTAATTTTTGTGCATTAATGCAAAACAATAAAGGTCAAGAAAAAAAGGAGAAATTTATTATGAAAAAGTTACTTGCATCACTCATGGCACTGTCAATGGTATTCGCAGTTACAGGCTGCTCAGAGTCAAATGATTCTGAGAACGAGTCAAAGGCGGAGGCTAAAACAACAACTACTACAACTACAGCCGCACCTGCTGTCGAGTCTAAGGCTGACACAACAACTACAACTGCTGCACCTGAGGAGTCAGTTGCTGACACAACAACTTCTGCTGACGACACAACAAGCACTGGCGACGAGGCTAAAGGCACATATGAGAATGACGTTTACACAAGCGATCTTTACTCATTCAAGATAGACTCAAAGAAGTGGGCAATGCAGGAGTCCGCTGGTGTTGACGTAATGTTCACATACGCTGACGCAGGCGATGATGCTGAGCTTGAGTCTGCTTCTATCAACGTTATCTCAATGTCAAACGATCTGCTCAATGGTCTTACAGCAAGTGATTATGCTGACCAGATCAAGCAAACATATAATTCCATGGACGGCTACACTGTTACAAACGACAAGGAAGATAAGTTTGCAGGCAAGGACGCTTACATTGTTGACGTAACTGGCGAGATCGGCTCACAGAAGGTACTGCTCAATCAGATAATCACTTCTGACAACGGCAACCTTGTTGTTATCACATATGGTGCAAGCGAGAACGCTTACAGCAAGCTTTCTGACGAGTTCAAGACAGTTCTTGACAGCTTTGAGCTTAAGTAATAATATACGAAGTAAATAAATGACGATACCGCACAGCATAGGTGTGCGGTATTGTTATAATTGGAAAAACACACTGAGGAGGTCTGAAAATGGACATATTAGTTGTTGGCGGAGGCGGACGTGAACACGCTATCGTTATGAAGCTTGCGGAGTCCCCTAAGGTAGGAAAGCTTTACTGCACACCCGGAAACGGTGGCATTTCACGCTATGCAGAATGTTTTGATGTTACGGCAACGGATATCGAGGGCGTTGTGGCTCTGGCAAAGAAGCTTAAAGTAGACATGGTGGCTGTTGCACCTGACGATCCGCTTGTACTTGGAATGGTAGACGCTTTGCAGGCTGAGGGTTTCAAGACCTTTGGTCCTAAGAAAAATGCGGCTATAATCGAGGGTTCAAAGGTCTTTTCTAAGGATCTTATGAAGAAATACAATATTCCTACAGCCAAATACGAGGTGTTCACAAACAGTGAGGACGCTATAAAATATGTCAAGGAACAGAACACATACCCTGCTGTTATAAAGGCTGACGGACTTGCACTTGGCAAGGGCGTTATTCTGGCGGAGAGTGAGAAAGAGGCTGTGGAGGCTATACACTCAATGATAGACGACAAGCAGTTCGGTGAGAGCAGTTCCACTATCGTTGTGGAGGAATATCTCACAGGTCCTGAGGTTTCTGTGCTTTCATTCACTGACGGCAAGACTGTTGTTCCTATGATCTCTTCAATGGATCACAAGAGGGCTTTGGACGGCGACAAGGGTCTTAACACAGGCGGAATGGGTACTGTTGCACCTAACCCTTACTACACTGAGGACATTGCCAAGGAGTGCATGGAGAAGATCTTCCTGCCGACTATCAATGCAATGAATGCTGAGGGCAGGACTTTTGAGGGCTGTTTGTATTTCGGACTTATGCTCACCCCTAATGGTCCAAAGGTAATTGAATACAACTGCCGTTTCGGCGACCCTGAAACGCAGGTAGTTCTTCCTATGCTGGAGGGCGATCTTTGCGAGATATTTGAGGCTATTTATGAACACAGGCTGGCTGATGTCAAGATCGGCTGGAAGTCGGGTTACTGCACTTGTGTTGTTATGGCGAGCGGAGGATATCCTGTTAAGTACAAAAAGGGTATCGAGATGTTCGGTATGGACGACAAGGGTCAGGTAGACGGAGCGTTTATTTATCACGCAGGCACTAAGTACGAGGACGGCAAGTTTTACACAAACGGCGGACGTGTTCTTGGTGTTACCTGCAATGCTTACACGCTTCAGGGTGCACTGGACAAGTCTTACGAGGCTGTTTCCAAGATAAAGTTCGAGGGAGAGCATTTCAGAAAAGACATTGGTCAGAAAGCACTCAAGGCACTTCCTAAAGATTCTCTTGATCTTGAATACAAGCAGGACATGGAGGACTACATCGAAGAAAACGGTGTTTATCTAAGACAGTAGGATATATAAAACGGGCGGAGAGATTCCGTCCGTTTTTTTTGTACAGATAATACGTTTATAAATACAAAGACCCCCTCGGACATTTCTGTCCAAGGGGGTCTTTGCTATGTGTGGGAAGTAAAAATTACTCGTCTGCTTTTTCAATAGCCGCAGTTTCGTAAATATACTTAACTGAGCTTTCAACGCCATCGGCTGCGCCTGAGAATGTTGTTGAATCCTCGGCTGCTGTCTTGAGAGCGTCAAGTCTGTCGATAAGTCCCTTGAGGTCGTTGTTGTAGATGTCAAGGAGCTTGCCGATGCCCTCGTCCTTATACTTAGCCATGCCGTCTTTAAGGGTCTTTGCACCGCTTTCAAGTTTCTTAACACCAGATGAAAGCTGTGAGCTGCCGTCTTTGAGCTGACCGATACCGCTGAACAGCTCTGCACTGCCGCTTGAAAGTGTTGTTGTACCCTGTGCAAGCTCTACAAGTGATGAATAGAGTGTTGCAGTACCGTCTTTTAGCTGCTTGCTGCCGTTGTCAAGCTGACCAAGACCGCTGTCAAGAGTTTTTGCACCGTTTGAAAGCTTTGATACGCCTGAGTTCAGGCTGTCAACGCCCTTATCAAGCTTGCTTGCGCCTGCCTGTGCTGAGTTAACTCCTGCGGAGAGGTTCTTTGTGCCTGCGGAGAGTGTAGCTGCACCATTGTTAAGATCCTTGCTGGACTTAGCAAGTGTGCCGATACCGGTTTTAAGTGCAGAAGCACCCTCGTTTACTGTTTTAAGTCCTGTATTCAAATTATCAACGCCTGCGACAAGACCTTTCTTCTTATCGTTAAGACCATTGTATATCTGAGTTACGCCGTCAACAAGCTGTTTGCCCTCGGTAGCCATTGTGCCGACACCTGTTGAAACATCGCCAAGGCCGCTCTGTGCGCCCTGCTGATACTGGATAGAGCCATTTACGGCTGCTATCATATTGCTTATGCTCGTATACTCTGCTGAGCCTTCTTCGTAATTGCCGAGAAGCTGCTCAAGTCCTGCGAGTACCTGCTGGTCATATGCGATAGACTGTGTAAGTGCGTTATCTACCTTTGTTATGCCATTTGAAAGAAGTTCAACGCTTGCAGGAAGTGACTGCACCTTTTCATAGAGTGTGGAAACGCCTGCATTAAGTGTTGCAACGCCTTTTTTCAGTGCAGTTGAACCGTCATAGGTCTGCTTTGTGCCTGCGGCAAGGTTTTTAGAGCCTGTCTGGAGGTCGCCTACACCTGTAACAAGCTTATTTGTGCCTGCGGCAAGGCTTGCAGCACCGTTATTTACCTGCTTTGCGCCTGAGGATACCTGTGAAAGTCCGCTTGAAAGTGATGATGAGCCATTCTTCAAGGTTGACATACCACTGTTTACCTGATCAAAACCACCGAGGAGGGCTGTTGAACCACTATGAGCTGTGGAGATACCTCTCATAAGCTCACCTGTTGAAGAATCAAGGGTCTTTGCTCCGTCACGAAGCTTTGTTGCACCGCTGTTAAGTGTCTTTGCACCATCGTCAAGTGACTTAGAGCCTGAATAAAGCTTGTCGATACCTGTGATAAGTGTTCCTGAGGAATCGGACAGCTTCTTGATGCCTGCGTAAAGCTCTGCTGTACCGTCTACAAGCTCGTCTGTAGCATCAGAAAGCTCATCAAGCTTATCCTGAAGATCGTCAGCATCACCAATATCGCTAAGGTCAAGCTTTGAGAAGATGTCAGATGTTGCGACTGTGAGAGCAGTTGTTGACTCGAAGTCCTTTACGTCTGCTGTGAACTCAACATACTCCGGTATCTCGATATCTTCGTTATCCTGAAGATCAAGGCTCTTTGTAAGGCCAGGCATTGCAACGCCTATAAGTATCTGTCTGCTTCCGTCTGAAATGAGCTTGCCATTTGTTACTTCAACGTTTGAATAAACGTTAGTATCAAGGATAGCTGTTGTTGCCATAAGGTATGGAACATAGATATCTGTTTTCTTGCCGTTTATCTTGACAGTTTTCTTATCGTTGTTCGTATAGTCATATCTTACTGTAAGCTTACCGCTCTTGCCTGCGAGGTCCTCAGGCTTTATCTCCTTGCCGTCAAGGGTATATGTTACCTTTACATCAACCGGGAGTGCCTTATCGGTATAGCCCTTATAGTAGATATCTCCGCCCTCGGTATCCCATGTGAGCTTATCACCATTGGCTGTAAAGCCCTCGTCTGTTTTAACATTCTCGATATCTGTCAGGTCGGAAACGTCCTCCAGCTTCTTTACGCCCTGTGGATTTTTCAGCCAGTTGGAAACGACTGTTTTTGTCTTGTTGCCGGAAGCGTCAGTGATAACATAAACTGTTTCTTCCTTAGCCTGCTTTTCTGTATCACTGTCAGACTTATCAGCTTTCTTTGTATCTTTTGTATCTTTTTTATCTGATTCGCTCTTTGTTGTTGAGGCAGTGCTGTCGGCAGCGGAAGAGCTGTCTGACTGAGCTGCTGCATAAAGACCTGTGCAGCCTGCGGAAAGAAGTACGGCAAGTATGCCTGCAAGAACTCTTGAATACTTTTTCATAACTATATCTCCTTTACGAATTAGTTTATTTCAGGAAGCTTATAAAGCTTATTTTCTTTTTTCTTCATGCCCATTGTTGTATTGATTATTACCTTATCGAACAGCATAAGCATTGAAGGAAGTATGCAGATAACAGTTATCATACTGATTATTGCACCTCTTGACATGAGCGTACAAAGCTGTGAGATCATATCTACGCTTGAATATACGCCAACGCCGAATGTTGAAGCGAAGAAGCCAAGTGCGCTGACCATGATAGACTTCATTGAAGTGCTGAGTGCGATAGTGACAGCTTCATGTTTGTCTTTGCCTGCGTTACGCTCGGTCTTATATCTTGTTGTCATAAGGATAGCATAGTCAACTGTTGCACCAAGCTGGATAGTACCGATTACTACAGACGCTATGAACGGTATCGTTGTATTTGTAAAGCACGGAACACCCATGTTTACTGTGATAGCAAATTCGATAACGGCTACCAGAATGATAGGCAGTGAAACTGAACGCAGTGCAATAAGAATGATGATGAAGATAGCGGCGATAGAAACTATATTTACTACCTTGAAGTCATGATCTGTTATGTCGATAAGGTCTTTTGTTGCCGCCGCCTCACCGATAAGCATTCCGTCCTTATCGTAGGATTTAAGTATCTTGCTAAGCTCATCTATCTGGGCATTCTCTTCATCAGAAGCTACCTTATATTCAGAACCTATTAGCATAAGCTGCCATTTATCGCTCTTGAGTATTTTTGTTACTGACTCAGGAACTATCTCACGAGGGATAGACGGACCGATAAGAGTATCCAGTGACATTGAGAAGCTTACACCATCAACCTTGCCCATTTCGTCGAGCATAGAGTTTACTTCCTTTGGCTTCATATCAGCGTCAACCAGGAGCATATGGGTCGTTGCCATGTTGTATTCCTCATCTAGCTTTGTGTTTGCGATAACACTGTTGAGATCCTTTGGAAGAGTATCTGTCAGGTTATAGTAGACATTGGTGTTTATCTGACCATATATGGCAGGGATAAGTACAACTATAAAGAGTACGATAAATGCTGCATGATGCTTGATAATGAACTTTGAAGGCTTTTCAAGGCTTGGAACAAGGTCTTTGTGCATTGTTTTTTCAAGTGCCTTATCGAAGACAAGTATCATTGACGGGAGAACTGTTATGCAGCAGATAACGCCAATAACAACGCCCTTTGCCATTACGATACCCATGTCCATGCCAAGCTCGTAGCTCATGAAGCAAAGTGCAAGGAAACCTGCAACTGTTGTTATGGAGCTTGAAACAACTGAGGTGATAGTTTTGCCGATGGCCACTGCCATTGCCTCTTTGTTGTCACCAGGGTGCTTTTCTTTCTCCTCTTTGTAGCTGTGCCACAGGAAGATCGAGTAGTCTATCGTTACCGCAAGCTGAAGCACGGCTGCAAGAGCTTCGGTGATGAACGATATCTCGCCTTGTATGAAGTTCGTTCCCATGTTATAGACTATCGCCATGCCCACGCTGAGCATAAAGAACAGTGGGATAAGGAACGAATCCATTGTAAGTGCAAGTATGATACTTGTAAGTATTACTGCGATAACAACATACATCGGAGCTTCCTGCATTGTCAGATCCTTGATATCCTCAACGACTGACGACATACCGCTTACGAAACACTGTTCACCGGCGATGCTTCTTATCTCCTTGACAGCTTCAAGTGAGCCGTCAGCGGAGGTCGCCTCGTCAAAAAAGACAGCCATCATTGTGGAGTTATCTGTATTGAAGAAATCGTAAATATCATCAGGAAGAACTTCCTTTGGAAGTGAAACGTCTGCCAGGGTGTCATACCAGAGAACATCGCAAACGTGGTCTACCTTTTCGATCTTCTCCTTGACCTTTTCAACGTCCTTATCCTCCATGCCGTCAAGCATTACCAGCGAAAAGCCACCCTTGCCGAACTCGTCAAGCATTATATCCTGACCTTTCATGGTTTCAATGTCTGACGGGAGGTATGAAAGAATATCATAGTTTATTCTTGTGCTGAGAAAACCGAATATTGACGGTATCAGCAACAGAACGCTGACTATGAGTATCGGTACTCGGAGCTTTACAACTCCTCTGCCAAATTTCTGCATCAAATGTCATTCCCTTCACATAGTTTTTGACCTTTCGGTCTTATTACATCTCATAGTATACATCAAAAATGACCAACAGTCAATAGTAAAATGACCATTAGTCATTCTTTTTGTAGAGTTGCACAAAATGACCAACGGTCACAAGTGACTATTGGTCATTTTGCTCCGTTGACTTTGAGTCGGTTTTGTATTATAATAGATTTAAGGTCAACCACAGTAAACCTGTGTATGTGTGGCATACAAATTGTATATATTATAATAAGGAAGGACGTGTTAAAATGGGCAAGCTTGATACCAATAAAAAGGTAAAGGAGGACTCTCTGCTTAACACGGCTTTTAGTCTTTTTACCACCAAGGGAGTGAGCAAGACCTCTATTTCAGACATCGTGAACAACGCTGGTGTGGCGAAAGGGACGTTTTATCTTTATTTCAAGGACAAATATGACATAAGGAACAAGCTTGTTTCTCACAAGTCGTCACAGCTTTTCAGAAACGCTATCGAGGCATTAAATGCGAGCGGCAAGAAGCTTACATTTAACGAACGAATTATTTTTATTGTTGACAACATCATCAACCAGCTAAACGAGAACAAGTCGCTTTTGACTTTTATTGCAAAGAATCTTAGCTGGGGCGTTTTCAAGCACGCTCTTACGTCGCCTATAAAGGACGATGACATCGACTTCCGCAACATTTATGACGCTATGCTTGCTGACGCTCCTTATGATATTGTTCAGCCTGAGGTCATGATATTCATGATAGTTGAGCTTGTAAGCTCAACCTGCTACTCGTCCATACTTTACAACGAGCCTGTGGACATTGGCGAGCTTAAGCCTTATCTTTACATATGTATAAACAACATTATCGACACTCATGCAGGCACTGTAAAAGCATAAGAAAAGACACGTTTACGAGATCATAAGCGTGTCTTTTTTTGTGTACAAAAAAACGGACGGAAGATATCCGTCCGTTTGGTGTTTTTATTACTTTGCCTTAACAGCATCTCTTGCCTTTGCAACGATATTGTCTGCGCAGAGGCCATATTCTTTAAGAAGATCAACTGCCGGACCTGAGTGACCGAACTCGTCATTAACGCCGATCTTAACAAGCTTTGCAGGGTGTCTTGCTGCAAGAACGTCTGCAACGGCTGAGCCAAGTCCGCCGATAACGCTATGCTCCTCAACTGTGAGAAGAAGTCCTGTGTTCTTTGCGGCTTCAACGATGATATCCTCGTCGATTGGCTTGATAGTGTGGATATTGATAACTGTTGCTTCGATACCCTCAGCTGCCAGTGTTTTTGCAGCCTCGATAGCCTCATAAACCATAAGACCTGTTGCAACGATAGCTATATCCTTGCCGTCACGGAGCTTAACGCCCTTGCCAAGCTCGAACTTATATGTTTCAGGGTCGTTAAAAACAGGTGTGGCAAGTCTGCCGAAACGGAGATAAACCGGACCTTCATGGAGGATAGCGGCTTCAACGGCAGCCTTTGCTTCAACGTCGTCGGCAGGGTTTATTACCACCATGCCAGGGATAGTTCTCATAAGAGCGATATCCTCGTTGCACTGATGTGTTGCACCGTCTTCGCCTACAGAGATACCTGCGTGTGTTGCACCTATCTTCACGTTGAGGTGAGGATAACCGATAGAGTTTCTAACCTGCTCAAATGCTCTGCCTGCGGCGAACATTGCAAATGTAGAAGCAAATGGTATCTTGCCTGTTGCTGCCATACCTGCTGCAACGCCCATCATATTTGACTCAGCGATACCGCAGTCAAAAAATCTGTCAGGGAATTTCTTCTTGAATATACCTGTTTTTGTTGCAGCAGCAAGGTCTGCGTCAAAAACATAGAGGTTATCGTACTTATCGCCAAGCTCTGCAAGAGCCTCGCCGTAGCTTTCTCTTGTAGCTTTCTTCTTCAATTCTGCCATTGCTTAACCCTCCAGACTTTTAAGCTGTTCGTTTATTTCTGCCACAGCCTGCTCATACTGCTCCTTGTTAGGTGCTGAACCATGCCATGAAACGTTGTTTTCCATAAATGAAACGCCCTTGCCCTTGATACTCTTCATTACGATAACGCAAGGCTGACCGCATACTGTTTCTGCCTCGTTGAATGCTTTTTCAAGTGAGTCAAAATCGTGAGCGTCGGCTGTGATAACGTGCCAGCCAAATGCTGCAAACTTGTCAACGATAGGATATGGCGACATTACGTCCTCTATCTTTCCGTCGATCTGAAGTCCGTTATTATCCACAACAGCAACGAGGTTATCAAGCTTATAATGAGCGGCGAACATTGCAGCCTCCCATACCTGACCCTCTTCGATCTCACCATCGCCAAGGATAGTATACACCTTATAGGTATCGCTTGTGAGCTTGCCTGAAAGTGCCATACCGCAAGCAACAGAAATGCCCTGTCCAAGGGATCCAGAGGACATATCTACGCCAGGGATAGAGATACAAGGGTGACCCTGAAGCATTGCACCGATATGTCTGAGGGACTTCAGCTCCTCCTTTGGAAAAAAGCCTTTTTCTGCAAGAGTTGCATAAAGTGCAGGTGCTGTGTGACCCTTTGAAAGCACGAGTCTATCTCTCTCAGGCTCTTCCGGCTTATCAGGATATACGTTCATCTTGGCAAAATAGAGATAAGTGAGCAGATCTGCTATGGAGAGCGATCCGCCCGGATGACCCGACTTTGCGTTGAATACTCCCTCGAGTATTCCAAGACGAACCTTGCAGGCTGTGATCTCAAGCTGTTTCTTTAATGTTTCGTCCATACTTTTGACCTCCAAAAAATATTATTTCTTCAGTTTTTCAAAAATTTCATCTATGACTGCGGCTATGAAGTCTTCCTCGCAGGACTGCTCAAAGACCTTATCCGCAACCTTTTTGACCTCCTCTGCCGCATTTGACGGGCAATATGCCACGTCAGCCGCTTGAAGAAGTTCAATATCATTATTATAGTCGCCTGCTGCCACGAAAGTAAAATCATCCATGCCACAAGCTTTTCTCAACTCCTCAAGAGCCGTACCTTTTGATATATTCTGTGGAAGTATCTCGTAATACTCGATACTTGAACGCACAAAATCTACACCTTTGTAGCCTTTTTTTGCCACATAGTTTATAAGCTCGTCCATACGCTCAGGCTCAACTGCAAAAAGCACCTTATACCAGTTCTTGTCAGGTATCTCGTCAACGGCACACTGAACGGGAATGAGCTTGCAGATCTCGTTATGACGCTTTTCCATAGGCGTCATGCTTGGCACATAGACCTCGTTGACAGTAAGCACTTCACAGCCAACATAAGGATTATCGGCAAGTATCTCCTTGACGATATCCGCCGCAAAGCTTGGCAGAAAGACGTTATATATCTGCTCTTTTGTATGGATATCGTAGACCATTCCACCGTTTGACATTATGATAGGACAATTCACATTCACCATGTCAAAATACTGTCTAGCCGCCTGAATGGCTCTGCCTGTAGCGATAGAGAATCTGCCCCCAGCCTCTTCAAAACGCTTGACAGCGGCGAGAGTTTTCGGGGTAGGTATCTTGCTTGCAGGGAGGAACGTTCCGTCCATATCCGTTATAAGCAGGACTTTTGATATATCTTCAAACATAAAATCACTTCCGTGGGTCAATTCCCTGCTCTGAGTTTTTTCAGCACCGCCTGAAAATAATCTGGCAATTCGCTGTCAAACTCCATATATTCCTTGGTCGCAGGGTGTATAAAACCAATTTTCTTTGCGTGGAGGCACTGCCCCTCGATTCCCTTTACAGCTTTGCCGTAAACATCGTCGCCGTAGACAGGGTGACCGATATAGGCGGAATGTACTCTTATCTGGTGGGTTCGGCCTGTTTCAAGGCGGAATTTCACCAGCGAATACTGACCTAACTCCTCTAGCACCTCATAATGGGTAACTGCGTGCTTGGAGTTTTGCTCTGTCACGCACATTTTCTTTCTGTCATATTTGCTTCTGCCGATAGGTGCGTCAACTATGCCGGTAGGGGTCTTTAGGCGACCGCCTGTGAGTACAGCTTCATACTCTCTTGTAAAGCTATGCTCTTTTATCTGAGCCGCAAGAAAGTTATGTGCGCTGTCGGTCTTGGCAACGATCAGCAGACCGCTTGTATTTTTGTCTATCCTATGGACTATCCCAGGGCGAATGACGCCGTTTATTGAAGAAAGCCTGCCCTGACAATGATAAAGCAATGCGTTCACCAAGGTGCCATCGGGATTGCCTGCGGCAGGGTGCACCACCATGCCTTTAGGTTTATTCACCACAAGCAGCTCGCTGTCCTCATAGACTATTTCCACGGGGATATCCTGTGGCTTGACGTCAAGCTCCACGGGGTCAGGAATAATTATCTCAACGCTGTCACCATTATGCAGCTTATAATTTTTCGATACTTTTTTGCCTCCAACTGTGACGCCGCCGTCCTCGATAAGCTTCTGCACAGCGGAACGTGTAAGACCTGTATCCTGCGCTGACAAAAATCTGTCGATACGCTCGCCTGTTTGCTCGGCAGTGGCAATAAAATCAAGCTTTGTCATTTTCGTCTTTGACCTTTATATCGTCACGGATCGGCTTTTTCTTTTCGTCCAAAAAGCAGAAGCAGATAACGAACAAGATTCCGCCGATAACGATACAGATATCCGCAAAGTTGAAGATAGGGAAATTGATAGGCTCGAACTTGATATAGTCCACAACTTCTTTTACCCTTATTCTGTCGATAAGGTTGCCGATACCGCCTGCAAGCACCATAGCCAGCGACACAAGCTCCAGCTTTGAGCCTTTGCGTATCTTATACATATAGATCACCGCCGCGATCAGTACGACAAGAGGCAGACCGATAAGAAACCAGGTCTTTCCTGACATCATGCTCCATGCTGCTCCTGAGTTTCTTATATGGGTCAGGCTGAACACCTTAAAGCTACCGAACTTTATGACCTCGACAGGCTGACCGTTCAGCGGCAGGTTATTTGTCACGGCAAGCTTTATGAGCTGGTCGGCGGCAACGAGAACTGCCATGATAACAAGCGAAATTACAAACATCTATTCCCTACTCCATTTATGAACAGTAAGGCTCTGCGAAAAACAGAGCCTTTGAATTAATTATTTTTACCAAATTTAAGCTCAGCAGGAGCTGTCTTTGGTATAACAGGGTCGAAAGAACCAGTGTTAAGTATCTTCTCAACGTGCTCACTATCAGTAACAGGTGCAGATTCAGCCTCAACAGTTTCCTCCGGCTCGGCTGTTTCCTCTGCCTGCTCCTCTGCAGCTTCCTGAGTTTCCTCGACTGTTTCTTCTTCCTCATACTCCTCTGCTGTATCCTCGGCAGGCTCAGACGCAGGAATTTCCATAATAAGTCTTATCTGCTTATTATAAAGCTGAGTAAGGTCAGCCTTGAACTGAGTTACCTCAGCCTTGAGGTTCTCAAACTTAACAAGCTCCTCGTCATAAGCGGCTCTTACTTCATTTATCTTCTTTTCTGTTATCTCGGTATTAGTTCTGATAAGCTCAGCGCACTTTTCCTTATGCTCCTTAACTATTCTCTCACACTCAGAGGCACTCTGCTCTGCGAGTCTTACCTGCTCTGTTTTGGCAGATTCGATCATATCGTGAGCCTGAGTTTTGGCCTCAGTAAGTATCTTATTTGACTCTTTCTGAGCCACGACAAGAGCCTGCTGGATAGCTTCCTCGTCCTCTCTGTACTCGTTTATCTTCTCAACGAGCTTGATTATCTTAGCTTCGGTATCCTGATTTGCCTTTACGACTTCGGCATAATCCTCGGCTACCTGTCCGAGAAATTCTTTTACGTCTTCTTTTGAATAACCGTTTTTCTCGGTATCAAAAGTTTTTCCTTTAATATTATTTGGATTTAACATACTAGGACCTCCGTGATCTTTACACAAATTTATTTAAAGTTATATGTATTCTGTCTTTTTTAGTTGTGCCGTCAACTGAAAGCAGCTTGAATTTTCCGTATCCTCTCACTGAAAATGTACAGCCCTCTTCAAGAAGTATTTTCGGCGAATTTTTCGGCATATGGTCTATTTCGATGCCCACGTTTTTTATAAGCTGTGCTGACTTTTCTCGTGATATCCTTGCGGCAAGACTTAAGATACAATCTGCACGCATGGAAGCCACAGTACCGCTTATTTCCTGAGTTTTCTGCTCAATATGTATACTGCCGTCATAGCCCTCCTGAAGCTTCACTCCTGCTCTGCCGACCTTCGTCAGGACGCTTGTAACCTCGCCTGCCACAGAAGAACGCAGGAACACCGCTGACTTTCCCTCTCCCACAAGAATGTCGCCAACGCTGTCTCTTTTTATTCTTAGTCCCATAAGCGAGCCTAGGATATCTCTGTGAGTTATTTTATCCTCTTTGCGATACAGCAGTGTAATTGCAGTGATAGGAAAATCCTCACTTTCTGCCTCGCCATATTCAGGATAGACGCACAGCATACGCCTTGCGGCGTTTTCATATCCGCCCCAAAGCCTATAATTCTCATATTTCACAGACGCCATGAGTTTTTCGCACAGCAGACACTGCCTTTCATCGAGAAACGCAGAAAACTTTGTTATATACTTTTCATCAGCCGCCATTATCCAATCGGAAACTCTGTCTAACAGACGGATATCGTCCTCAGACAGGTCGGGCAAAAACTGATATTTAGCACGAGCCATTTTTAGAAGCTATAGCCGTTATTTTCAAGCTCGCTCATAAGGTCAACTCCTGAGAAGCCAACGTTTCTAGGCATGATAGCGAATGTTTTCTGAGCCATCATCTTGATGTCTGCACCATTTGCATACGCAACGCCTGAGATAAAGTCAAGTATTCTCTTTGCGTCCTCGCTCTTGACAGTTTCCAGGTTGAGAAGAACTGTCTTTCCCTCATTTATATCGCCGCCGATAGACTTGACCTCTGAAAAATCGTTTGGTCTTGCAAGAACTATCTGCAAAGTCGTGGTTTGCTCCATTCTTACCGGACGTGCGTTATTGCCATATGCACCTGTGTTCTTTGGTGCTTCGTTGTATTCTGTTTTATTCTCATACACCGGCTGCTGATACATTGCGTCCTCCTGCTCTAGTTCATCTTCGCCTACAAAGAGATTTTTTAATTTCTGCATTGCACCCATTTTCAATCCTCCAAATATTTTCTAGCTCCGAAAAGCTTTGTTCCGATCCTCACCAAATTTGAGCCATGCTTTATGGCAAGCTCATAGTCCCCAGACATTCCCATTGAGAGAATATCCATAGACACGTTAGGTATATCCTTTTCCTTTACACTAAGAAAGATACCGTGCATTTTTTCAAAAACGTCCTCCCCTGAGCCAACAGGCGGTATTGCCATAAGACCCTTTACGGAAACGTTAGGCAGCTGTGCGGTCTGTCTTACAAGCTCCTCAGCCATTTCAGCGGAAACGCCGCTTTTAGTAGCCTCGTCGCCTATATTTATTTCCACAAGGACGTTCATAGTTTTATTATTCTTCACTGCAAGCCTGCTTATCTCATGAGCAAGCTTCAGATTATCGACAGACTGTATCAGAGTAACGTCATTGATTATATATTTCACCTTATTGGTCTGCAAATGTCCGATAAACTGCACTTCTGCACTTTTATCGTAAGCTTCCTTCTTGGAAAGAAACTCCTGCACCCTGTTTTCGCCCAGCAGCTTAAAGCCCTGAGCCACAGCGAAATTCACCTTTTCAGGCGGCACTGTCTTTGTGACAGCCATTATCCTGACTTCTTCGTCAGGCTTACGCCATTTTGCTTTGGCGTTCTCTACATTATAACATATTTCCTTACAGTTTTCAAGAACCTCCGGAAAATAATTATCCTGAGGTGACAGCGTTGCTGTCTGATCTACTTTGCTGCACATCTTCATCTGATACCACCTCTAACAAAATTTGATCGTAAAGCAGCAGATAATCCTCGTTTGAGGTATTTTCAGAGAGCACATAATCATCGCCCTCGTAAATAACATTGATCTTCTTAAAGGTAACGTCCTTGCCGAGTATCACATAAACGCCCTTCTGATCGCCCTGAAAACGTATCGCACTTCTTGGAACTTTAAGGCCCTGATACTCGTCGAAGATAAGCTCCGCAGACTGCACTCTTGACTCAACAAGAGCTTCGTCAAGTCTGTCACAGGAAAGCACGACGACCACTTTGTTCTCATCGTCCTCACAAGGCTTAACAGACTCCACCTGAACGTCATAGATGTTTTTTGTGGTACTGAGCGTCATTCTAAGCCATGCGCCCTCTGTTATCCTTTTATCGTTTTCCATGATCCCTGCTATCCTGCATGAATAGTCGGAAAACATTTTGCCAATGGCGTTCGGTGCGTCCTTACTAGGCCGGTCGATGACCTTTTGGATATCCTTGTCAGTGAGCTGGGAAGCGTTCTCCATAGTAAGCTCGCTCTCATAGCCGTCTGCATAGGAAACAAAATAGCCTGTTTCGTCAGCAGTGATCGTTTTTCCTGAGCCTGAGGTCTGTTCCTCCAGCTCCTTGACTTTCGCCTGAAGCTGGCTTATCCTTTCGTCATAGCTCTGCTCGGTCTTTGTGACAATATTATAAATATTCATCACAAGGGACATATCCTCTCTTGTTTTTGCAAACTCAGAGAAATTATCCTGAGAAGAATATGAGAGAAGCTCCTTATATTCCTTATCTATCTTGCTTTTGAGCGTTTCAGGCTGAACATAATTAGTTGTACCCGGATTTTGTGCTCTTTCAAGGGCGGCTATCTCGCTTTCAAGTATCTTTATCTTGTTTTTCGCTGTGACAGCGTCCTCAGAAGAATAAACTGACGCTATGGTATTGCCAACAGATATTTTACTGCCGTCGGAATAGGTATAATCCAAAACTCCGCCGCTGTCATAGGTGACCACTTTTTCATCTCTGATTATAACGCCTTTAAAAGCAATATCCTCATTGATAGTAACAAGCACAGCTTCCTCGGTGTCATGACGCTCTGTAAGTGCACTGTATATCTGACTGCCGATAGTTGTGATTATCAGCACAGAAAGCAGACCGGTAAGTATTTTAACGGTCAGAGAATTCATTTTTACTGCCCTCTTAAATATCTGAATTGCCTGCGGCGTCAAGAACGTTGATATATCTTGACGGAACGATAGTTGAGATAGCATGCTTATAAACTATGTTCTGCTTGCCCTCGCAATCGAGAACTACAACATAGCTGTCAAAGCCCTTTACAACGCCTTTGAACTGGTAGCCGTTCATAAGGATAAAAGTAGACGCTATCTTGTCTTTTCTGATCTGGTTGAGTATAACGTCCTGAAGATTAAGATTCTTATTCATAAATAACACTCCTAAAAATTTTTACAGCAATGTATTGCTTTTTTTACTATAAAATCTTTCAAATTATATTATATCACATAATTTCCGATTTGGCTATAATATTTTTGATATTTTCTATAATTTTTTGAAAACTATCAAATTTATCTGTTTCCACCCACTGAATTCCGTCAACTCGTCTAAACCAAGTAAGCTGTCTTTTGGCATAATGACGGCTTTCCTGTTTGATTTTGTCGAGGCATTCACAAAGCTCAGCTTTGCCTTCAAAATACGGCACGAGCTCCTTATAGCCTATCGCCTGATAAGCTGTAGCAGGGGTAAAGCTGTCATAAAAAACTCTGCACTCCTCTATAAGTCCATTTTCCACCATTACATCAACACGGCGGTTTATACGGTCATAGAGATACTGTCTGTCGGAAGCTGTAAGACCGATAATGCAGGCGTTATATGGCGACTTCTCACGACGGCTGTTCACCTTATGCTGTGAAAGCGGTATACCTGTAGTTTCAAAGACTTCAAGTCCTCGTATGACCCTTGGCAGGTTGTTCTCATGGACTTTCTCCGCAGTTTCGGGATCGACCTCTCTGAGCCTTTCCCACAAAGCGTGACCGCCCAGCGTCTTGGCTTCCTCCTCAAGACGTTTTCTCACTGAGCCGTCCGTTTCGGTATCGTCAAAGATCACGTTGTTCACAAGTGAGCTTATATATAGTCCTGTTCCCCCACAGAGAATAGGAACTTTGCCACGGCTGTGTATCTCTCTGATACGCTCACCTGCGAGCTTCACATAATCTGCCACGGAAAAAGCCTGCTCAGGCTCGAGAAAATCTATAAGATAATGTGGCACGCCCTGCATTTCCTCTTTGGTAGGCTTGGCAGTAGCGATGCTCAGACCCTTATATATCTGCATAGAGTCTGCGGAAACTATCTCACCGTCATATATCTTTGCAAGCTCCACTGCGCAGGCGGTCTTTCCGCTGGCGGTAGGCCCTGCAATGACAAGGAGAGGTATTTTATTTTCCATAGCTTTCGCCTCCTGCATTTTTTATAGAACTCGCC
>NZ_FR890716.1:25939-85529 GCF_000435935.1 Ruminococcus sp. CAG:57
GATGTCTCTTTTGGTGAGGGTTATCATAACAGGTCTGCCATGAGGGCAATATCTGATATTTTCCTGACCATAAACGGCGTTCACGAGCGCCTGCAATTCTATTCCGCTGTTGGTATCGTTCGCCTTTATTGCCGCTTTGCAGGCGATAGAATGGTAGAGGTCATCAAAAAGCTCTATTTGCGGATTGAGTTTATTCTCGATAAAATTCTTTGCAAGTTCGCTGATTATATCCGCAGGGTTATCGTCACCAAGAATGATAGGCACGCCCTTTACTGCAACAGTTGGCGCAACGTCCGGCTCTATCTCAAAGCCAAGCTGTGACACCTTATCGAGGTTTGCGGTGAGAGCGTCATACTCGTCATAAGAAAGCAACACCATGATAGGCTCTAGGAACATTTGCGTTTCAAGCTGTTCGGCATCGCTTTTTATCCTCTCGAAAATATATCTCTCATGGGCGGCATGCTTATCCATAAGTATCATCTCGTCGCCCACCTGTGCCACAACATAGGTCTTGAAAAGCTCGCCCACCACAACAGGCTTCGGCTTTTCAGGCTCTTTCTCCTCCACGATAACGGAAACAGGCTTTTTCTTTGTGAAGCTTTGAGCGTCGATAAACTTGAAAGCTTCTCCGCTCTGCTCCTCCGGCTCTTCGGGAAGAGGTATCTCGCTTATCGCTTTGTTTATCTCCTCCACTGTCACCTTATGGGGTTTCGGCTCAGGACCTGAAAGCTCTGTGACGGCTGTTTTTCTCTTTGCAGGCTGTTCAAGGCTTGCAAGAAACATATCGTCACTGCCGCTGAGTTTTTCTTTTTCTTCCTCAGTTATGCTCCTGCTCTCCACAGTTTTAAGCGTTGGTGCAGGCTTCTGATAGCTGTACGAATTTTCGTACTGTTTCTCTGTCTGCGGCTTTGGGGCAGGTATATCAGCCTTTGAGGCAACAGGCTTTTGACTATTATCCTCCATAGAGAATTTAAGCTGGACGCTGTTATCTTTTTTAGGTATATCAAAAAGCTCTCTGTCGGTGAAATTACGCTTGTTTTCAAGGTGCATCTCATTAGGTCTGTCATTCTTCATAAGGGAATTTTTCACCGCAAAAAACACAGCCTCGTGCATAAGCTTTTCGTCTGAAAAACGCACTTCTATTTTAGTAGGGTGGACGTTCACATCTATGGTGTTCGGCGGAATATCAATATAAAGCACGCAAGCTGGGAATTTTCCCGTCATAAGAAGATTTCTGTATGCCTCTTCCAATGCTGCCGCACAAGCCCTTGATTTCACATATCTTTTGTTCACAAAGAAATTCTGAAAACGTCTGTTAGGCTTTGCAGACAGAGGCTTCACAGTGAAGCCTGTTATGTGCATACCCTGCCATGTATAGTCAACTTCAAGCATGGAGTTTGCAAAATCTCTGCCATAAACTGAATAAACTGCGGAATATATCTTGCCGTCCCCTGCTGTCAATATCTCAACTTTATTATCCCTGATGAACTTGAATGATATCTCAGGGTGTGAAAGGGTAAGCTTTGTAACAAGGTCTGCGGCAAAATTGCCCTCTGAAACGTCCTTTTTCAGAAACTTTAGTCTTGCAGGAACATTATAGAAAATATCCCTCACAACGAAAGTCGTGCCGTCAGGACAGCCGCACTCCTCGCAGGTCTTTTCCACTGCGCCCTCGATAACATAATGCGTGCCGTAATCCTCCTCGGGACGTTTCGTAAGCACGTCTACCTTGGATACGGCACAGATAGAAGCAAGTGCTTCACCTCTGAAGCCGAGGGTCATAATACTGTCAAGGTCATTTTTTACTGATATCTTACTTGTTGCATGACGAAGAAAGGCTATAGGCAGATCATCTTTTGAGATACCCTTGCCGTTATCCGTCACTCTTATATAGGTGCGGCCGCCGTTTTTTATCTCAACTGTTATGACGTTCGCACCTGCGTCTATTGCGTTTTCAAGAAGCTCCTTTATTATTGAAGCAGGTCTGTCTATTACCTCGCCTGCCGCAATAAGCTCGGAAACTTCCTTGCTCAGAACTTTTATTTCTGACATTTTTCTATCCTTTTCTATGGCTCTTTCCAAAAGCCGCCTGTATGAAAATTCTCCTTGCCTGTCGGCTTTGCTGTCAAGCGGAACATGACACAGCCGTCAGGACAGACGATAGTTTTTGTATATTTGCTGTCGCCGCCTATCTTAGTCATATCGCCGCCGCTGCGGACAGCTTCCATAATGGGATAAAGCATC
Source organism: Ruminococcus sp. CAG:57 (assembly GCF_000435935.1). NCBI lineage: Bacteria > Bacillati > Bacillota > Clostridia > Eubacteriales > Oscillospiraceae > Ruminococcus > Ruminococcus sp. CAG:57. Next base: position 28,184 of record NZ_FR890716.1, read on the forward strand.
ATCATTGTTTTACTGCAAATGCCATAGCCGTTCTTATTCACAGGACAGCCATAGGTGCAGAAATATTTATCCCCTATCTCCTCTCCGTTTCGGCAATATCTTTCAGTATGGTCGCCACGGAGAAATCCCGTGACCTCTATTTCAAACTCGTACTCCTCGTCATACCACTTTTTCATAACGCTCACCTAAACATATTTCAGCAAGTCTTTCACAAAATCTCTAAGCTCGCTGTCGGTCATTTCGTCTATGTTGGTTTTTCTAAGTCTGTCGGTAACGATGCTGTCGCTTATTTTGTCAAAGGATATCTGGTCGCTTTCTATCTGCTGAGCGGCAAGTCTTGCCTTTTTGTTTTCCGCTTCAAGCTGTTCGAGAAGCTCTTTGGCTCTGTTTATTATCTTGTTTGGCAGACCCGCAAGCTTTGCAACTTCTATGCCGTAGCTTTCGTCAACTCCGCCCGGAACTATCTTTCTAAGGAACTTGATACTATCCCCCTGACGCTTTACTGCGACAGAGAAATTTCTAACGCCGTCAAGCTCTTTTTCAAGGCTGATAAGCTCATGATAGTGTGTTGCAAACAGGGTCTTACAGCCCATTGATCTGTTGGTGGAGATATACTCCGACACTGCCCTTGCAATGGAGATTCCGTCAAAGGTTGAAGTACCTCTGCCCACCTCGTCGAGGATAACAAGGCTGTTCTTGGTGGCGTGCTTTACGATATCTGCAACCTCGCTCATTTCCACCATGAAGGTAGACTGACCTGCGGTAAGGTCATCAGAAGCGCCTATTCTTGTGAAAATCTGGTCGACCACAGATATTTTTGCATAGTCCGCAGGCACAAAGCAGCCTATCTGCGCCATAAGGGTGATAAGAGCAACCTGACGCATATAAGTTGATTTACCTGACATATTCGGACCTGTTATGACAGCCATTCTGTTGCTTGTAAGATCAAGATATGTGTCGTTAGGCACGAACACCTCGTCTTTCTGCATAAGCTCAACAACGGGGTGTCTGCCGTTTTTGATATCAATAATGCCGTCAATGGCTATCTCAGGCTTTGTATAGTTATTGTTCACCGCCGCAGTTGCAAACGAGCAAAGCACGTCTATCTGCGCCACTGCTGTGGCAGTTTCCTGCACAAGTCTAAGCTGTGTGGCTGCAAAATCTCTTATCTCCGCAAATATTTCCTGCTCAAGAGTAACTATCTTATCGCTTGCACCGAGGATAGTGTTCTCTGCGACTTTAAGCTCGTCCGTGATAAAACGCTCGCAGTTGGCAAGGGTCTGTTTTCTTATATAGTTGTCAGGCACAAGGTCATAGTAAGACTTTGTTACCTCGATATAATATCCGAAAACTCGGTTATAGCCTATTTTCAGATTTTTGATACCCGTTTTTTCTCTTTCACGCTCCGCAATATCATCAATTATACCCTTGCCTCCTGAGATTATATTTCTCAGTCCGTCAAGCTGTTCGTTGAAGCCGTCTTTGATAACGTTGCCGTCCTTGACATTAACAGGCGGTTCGTCAACAATGGCGTTCTCAACAAGGTTTGAGATAGCTTCAAGGGTGGATATTTTATTGTTGCAGTTTGCAAGAAGCTTTGAATCAAAACCTTTGAGAAGCTCCTTTATCTCAGGGAGTTTAAGTGCTGTCAGCGACAGTGATTTAAGATCTCTAGGGGTAGCGGTCTTATACATTACCCTTGTCATGAGTCTTTCAAGGTCATAGACTCCTCCCAGTATCTCTTTTAGCTCTCCAAGTTCAACAGGCTTCATTGTGAGCTGTTCAACAGCGTCAAGTCTGTCGATTATCTTTGCAGGATTGACAAGGGGCTGTTCCAGGAAGGATTTTAGCATACGCTTGCCCATTGAAGTTTTGGTATGGTCAAGCACCCATAGGAGCGAGCCTTTTTTCTCTTTATTTCTGAGAGTTTCTGTAAGCTCCAGATTTCTTCTTGCAGTGAAGCCGATAGTCATGATAGGGTCGGCGTCATGCTTTATTATCTCGGAAAATCTGCCCACCAATGCTTTCTGTGTATCGTGTATGTATGCAAAAAGCCCGCACACTGCAAATGCTGCAACTGTGTCAGGCTTAACGCCAATAGATTCAAGGCTGTTTGTGGAAAACTGTTTCAGCACCTCTTCTGTATGTATCTCAGGGGAAAAATCGTTCTCCTCCAAAAGCTGAACGCTGGTCTTGAGCTTTTCTCTTATGAAGCTTGAAAGCTCTTTATTTGAAAGAAAAGCGTCATTTATAAGAATCTCCGCAGGGGAAAATCTCGACAGCTCATTTATAGCCGAACTTGTCATTTCCTTGCCCTCAAACTCAAACAGATGCACCTCGCCTGTGGAAATATCCGCAAGGCACAATGCGCTTTCCTTGGCTCTCATATAAAATGCACAGATATAGTTGTTGGACGTTTCATCAAGCATACTGCTTTCGATAAGCGTACCCGGTGTGACTACTCTTATGACCTCTCTCGGCACTATTCCCTTGCACATTGCAGGGTCCATGGTCTGCTCGCAGATAGCCACGTTGTAGCCTTTTTCAATAAGCTTTTTCAGATAAACGTCGCAGGCGTGGTGAGGCACACCACACATAGGCGCTCTTTCCTCAAGTCCGCAGTCACGACCTGTCAAGGTAAGTTCAAGCTCTCTTGACGCAATGATAGCGTCATCAAAGAACATTTCATAAAAATCTCCCAGTCTGTAGAACAGTATATGGTTTTTATATTTGTTCTTTACTTCAAAATACTGCTTCATCATAGGTGACAGCTTTGAAAAATCTATATCTTTGGTTTCCACTCAAACTCACTCCGTTTCATATATTTATCATACCGCAATATTCTCATGCTTTCAAAATGCGGGCGAACACTGTTCGCCCCTACTTGTTTTTTCGATACGAACACTTTTGGTGTCATATCGCCATAGAAATTATCCGCCCCAGTCCGAAGGTATCTTCAGATTCGGGCAGACGGGGGATAAGCTCCCCCTGACTGTTATTCGTTTTTTGATACTGTCTTAGTGACAGCCGCCGCATGATGCGCAGCTTCCTGAACAGCTATGAGGAGCTTCCTCTGGGCAAGTCATTGGGTCTTCGCCGTTTGCAGCCATTGAGATGATATAGTTTACAGAGCCGAGAAGCTTATCCATAACTTCTTTAGCTTCGTTAAATGCGATCATCTTAGGCATAGCCATGATCTCGTCATAAAGCTCTCTGATCTGAGTGTCAAGTGCTGTCATCTTCTCGCCGTCCTTATCAGGCTTCTGCATCTCAACGCTGAGCTGTGAACGGAGCTGATTGAACTCGCCTATTTTGTTCTGTATCTCAACATCTGTATCATTGATAGAACAAGCCTCCATATAAGCCTTGTATCTCTCGTCTTCCTGAATAGCCTGTCCAAGCTTTCTTGTCATTTCAATTACATCCATGGTAATTCTCCTTTAAATATTATTCAGCTTTCGCTGTTATTTATCTTCAACAAGCTCGCCTCTCAAAGCCCAGTTCATTGCTTTTGTTATGCGAACCTGAATGAATTTACCGATATATTTTTTATCCGCTTTCACCTCGACGATCATATCCTCGTCGCTCTTGCCTGTGAGATAATCAGCGCCAGTTCTGCCCTCGCCTGTTGGCAGCACGGTTACAGTTCTTCCCACAAATCTTGAAAGCCACGCTGTTGACACCTCTCTCTGCTCCAAAAGCAGTTCTCTCAGCCACAGACCCTTCTGCTTGTCTGAGATGTGATCCTCCATTTCGGCAGCCTTTGTGCCGCTTCGTCTTGAATACACAAAAGAATAGATATTATCGTACTTTACCTTTTTGATAAGCTCCTTAGTTTCGCAGAATTCCTCGTATGTTTCACTTGGGAAGCCAACGATAAGGTCTGTTGTGAATGAAAACTCAGGGTCTTTGCTTCTGGCATAGTCGATTATTTTCAGATAATCCGCCGTGGTATAGCGGCGATTCATAAGCTTTAGTATCCTGTCTGAGCCTGCCTGCACAGGAAGATGCAAATGCTTGCACACCTTTTTGCATTCAAGTATAGCGTCAATAAGCTCATGGCTTGCGTCCTTTGGGTGGCTTGACATAAATCTTATGCGAAAATCGCCCTCTATCTTGTCAAGCTCTCTCAAAAGCTCAGGAAAACCATAACTGTATGAATTAACGTTCTGACCTAGCAGTGTTATTTCTTTGTATCCGTTTTTCACAAGTGCTTTTACCTCTGCGATAACGGACTCAGGCTTTCTGCTGCGTTCTCTGCCCCTGACGTAAGGCACTATGCAATAGGTGCAGAAATTGTTGCAGCCATACATGATAGGCACGAACGCTCTTATCTTATCGTCACGAAGTTGCAAGAAATCCTCGTTTATGTCAACATGATTTTCTGACAGATTGAATATCCTGTCATGCTTTGATATTATCTCCCACAGCATATTATACATATCGTTGTATGCAAAAGTTCCGAAAACAAGATCCACCTGACGGTAGGTCTTTTTTATCTTCTCGGCAACGTGCTTCTGCTGAGCCATACAGCCGCAGATACCTATAATAAGCTCGGGATTGTTTTCTTTGAGATGTTTAAGGTCGCCAAGTTTGCCGAACACCTTGTCCTCGGCATTTTCTCTTACAGCGCAGGTGTTATACAATATAAGCTGAGCCTCGTTCACATCGGACGTGAACTCATAGCCCACCTTTGAGAGCATACCTTTTATCTTCTCGCCGTCGCTGACGTTCTGCTGACAGCCGTATGAATGGATAAGGGCAAGTGGCTTGTGACCGCAAGTTCTTTCGTATTCACCAGACCATTGGAGCAGCTTCTGCGGAGCGGTTTCCTCATTTATTATTTCCGAAAAATTCTCAGTCATTGATATCCTCATTTCATTTCGTACATTCCTTTTAATTATAAATCTTTTAAGGCTTCTTGTCAAGCGTTTTGGGAGCGAAGAGCCAAACAGGTTGCTTTGCAAAACAAAAAGGGGCAGAAAACTCCGCCCCCATAGATCACATATTATCCCTGAGCTTCGCCCTGACCCCCTGTATCATTTTCTTCCTTGCAGTGGGGTTCTTCAAGTCCTCTTGGGAAAAATTCTACTGTCGGGAATGCTATCTTTTCAAACATCTCACATGGGCTGTCACTGTTTGTGGAACACTCCTTGCCAGGTACGCAGTAATCATATACAGGCACCATTATAGGCACAGGTCTTGACAACTGAATGATAGCGAAAAGTCCGATAGTGATAAGAACGTTCTTTTCCTCGCTTGGTGCAGGCTCTGCGACAAGCTTTGCGTCAAGACACATTGGCGCTGCTACGCTCACAGAAGCGCAAGGCATTGCCGCTGTGCAGCAACAGCATGAGCAGCCGCTTGTAGGCGAGGTGGTGACGACCTGGTTCGGCTCGCAGGTAGAAAATCTCTGTGTGCCGCCGTCGCTGCCGAAAAGAATAACTTTTTTTGTGAATGATGAGGTGCCGTAAACTACTGTTGGAGCTGCGCCTGCTGCTTCATATGCTTCTATCTGCGCCCTGAATGTGTAAGTAACGTCAACTGCATAAAAGCCGTGGTTGAATGCCACCGGAGATATTGCAAAGCTTACGTCTGTCACGTCGATACAAGTGCTTTTGATATACGCCGCAGCGTTTATCACGGTCTGGTCTGCCTGGCTGAATGTAAACGCAAGATCCTCCAGACAATCCTGTGACGAGCATGAATCAAACACACGCATTGCCTCGATACACATTGCTTCCTTGAAAGGTTTGCCGTTAAAATCGCTCATAGTAAGTCCTCCTATAAATCAAATCATGGAAGTTTTTTTACTTCGCTATATTCTATTCGGCAAAAGGCTTTTGTGTGCTTAAATTTCTGAAAATCCTCTCATAAAGCAAAAAAAGCCCTGCGCATGAACGCAGAGCCTTTGGATACATATAATCAGGTGTTCTTGTCTACCTGATGAAATTTCTTCAGATTGCCTATTTTTTCGTTTCTCTCGTCAAGGACCTTTTCCACGTCAGACCACTCAAGTCCCTGATTTGCCGCAAGCACCATAACGTGATAGAGAAGGTCGTTTATTTCGTTTTTCAGCTCGTCATTGTCACCGTTTTTAGCAGCGATAACTGTTTCTGTAGCCTCTTCGCCCACCTTTTTGCAAATCTTGTCTACGCCCTTGTCAAAAAGATAAGCTGTGTAGCTGTTCTCCTGCGCCTTGCCTGCCTCATAGTCAGCTTTACGCTGTTTTATTACCTCGAAAATTTCCTGATAAACTGTCATTTTATTCTTCCTCCGTATTATATATCTCATTGAAAAAGCAGCTATATGAGCCTGTATGGCAGGCTACACCTGTCTGCTTTACGTTAAGAAGCAGGGTATCGTTATCACAGTCCGCATAGATAGAAACCACCTTTTGCAGATGACCGCTTGTTGCACCCTTGTTCCAATATTCCTGTCTTGATCTGCTCCAATACCATGTATAGCCTGTTTCAAGTGTTTTTTTCAGGCTCTCCTTATTCATATAAGCAAGCATAAGCACAGTTTTTGTATCCACATCAAATGCGATAGCAGGGGTAAGCTCGCTTTTTACAAAATATTTATCCAGATCGTTTATATCAACTTTTATTGGGTTCATTATTTGTCCTTTCTGTTGCCGTCTTGGTCGAAATTATCTTTGAGTGCTCGTTCTGTTGGTACTATCGTCCAGCACAAAAATACCACCTGTATCACTTCAGCTATGCACATTATCACAGTCGCCTTGCCGCTGCTCATAAAGAAATATGGAACACAGACCAATGCCGAAATTATCGTCATGACCGCTCCGACCTTTACCCACAGACGTCCGCAATAATTGTGGGCAAAATCCCACGTTTCCTGATTTTTCAATGACATAGCAGTGCGATAGCCCACCAAGCAGTTGATATCTTTCGGTGTATGCTTATACATCAGATAGCCGCACAATATCATAAGCACTGGTATAAACAAAGTAAATACGATATTGAAAACAATCATTATGCTCACCTCACGATAATTCCCTTGCTCCTGCAATCGTCCTTTACCTGCTGTACTGTCAGCTCTTTGAAATGGAAAAGGCTTGCCGCAAGAGCCGCTGAGCAATCAGTTTCAAGGAAAGCGTCAGCAAAGTCTGAAAGCTTTCCTGCTCCGCCGCTTGCGATAACAGGTATCTTTACAGCACTGCACACAGCTTTCAGCATTGGCAGGTCAAAGCCGCCCCTTACACCGTCTGTGTCGATAGAGTTCAGGCATATCTCACCTGCACCAAGCTGTTCGCACTTTTTCACCCAGTCGATAAGATCCATTCGCATATCCACTCTTCCGCCGTTGATGTAGACCGTCCACTTGTTGTCGCCGACCTTCTTTGCGTCAACGCCAACGCAGATGCACTGACAGCCGAAAATATCCGCGCCGTCTTTTATAAGCTGAGGATTCTGCACTGCCTGAGAGTTCACAGACACCTTGTCTGCGCCTGCACGGAGAGTATCTCTTATATCGTCAACAGTTTTGATACCGCCTCCAACAGTGAGCGGTACAAATACCTTTTTGGCTGTTTCACGTACAACGTCCAGCATAACGCCTCTGCCCTCGTGGGAGGCTGTTATGTCATAGAAAACTATCTCGTCTGCACCCTGCAAATTGTATTCATATGCACATTCAACAGGGTCGCCGACTTCTTTTATGCCCTCGAAATTTACTCCCTTTACAACCTTTCCGTCACGCACATCAAGGCATGGTATAATTCTTTTTGCAAGCATATTATTTTACCTCCTGTGACATTTTCGCAAAGTTTTCAAGTATTTTAAGACCAGTTTTTCCACTCTTCTCAGGGTGGAACTGACAGCCGAAGATATATCTTCCGTCCGATACCACCGCAGGGACTTTCGAGCCGTATTCGCAGTAGGCATACAGACTTTTATTGTCGCAGAAAGCCTTGTATGAGTGTACGAAATAGACATACTCGTCATCACCCAGACCGTCAAAAAGAGGACAATCGTGGTTATACACAAGCTTGTTCCAACCCATGTGCGGGATAACGAGGTCAGGCTCGTTTATCTTGTCAACATAGCCACCGATAAGGCCAAGACCCTTGCACTCCTCAAACTCATAGCTTTTCTCAAAAAGAAGCTGCATTCCAAGGCATATGCCAAGGAAAGGCTTTATTTTAGCCTGCTCCTTGATAGTGTCGATAAGACCGCTAAGACCGAGCATATTCATTGCCCATGGGAACGCTCCCACGCCGGGGAGTATAATTGCGTCGGCTTTTTCGATATCTTCTTTTTTGTCTGTGAGCTTGTTCTCAAAACCAAGATAGTCCAGAGCGTTTTTTACAGAGAATATATTGCCTGCACCGTAGTCGATTATTGCTATCATTTAAAGCACTCCTTTGGTGGATAAAACTCCTGTTCCTGTTATTTTTACAGCGTCCTTCAAAGCGTGAGCCACTGCTTTGTACATTGCTTCTGCAATATGGTGGTCGTTCTTGCCGTACTCCTCACGGATATGCAGTGTTATGCCTGAATTGAAAGCAAAGGCTCTGAAAAATTCTTCTGTCAGGCAGGTGTCATACTGACCTATCCTGTCATCATGGAACTCAGCATTGAACGCAAGAAAAGGTCTGCCGCTTATATCCAGTGAGCAGAATGCCAGTGCTTCGTCCATTGGCACGAAAGCCGAGCCATATCTTGCAATGCCTGCTTTGTCGCCCAATGCTTCCGCAAAGGCTTTGCCCAAGCATATGCCAACGTCCTCAACTGTGTGGTGTCCGTCAACATAAAGGTCGCCTGTACACTCAACGTCCATGTCTATTCCGCTGTGAACGCCAAGGGCTGTGAGCATATGGTCAAAAAAGCCTATGCCTGTGTTTACACTTACCTTGCCCTCACCGTCAAGCTTCACGAACACCTCTATATCAGTTTCCTTAGTTTTTCTTTTTATCTCCGCTGTACGCATTTTCATCACCTTTACCGCTTAAAATCTTACCTTTATTGCATTTGCGTGAGCCGTCAGACCCTCTTTTTCTGCAATAAGAACGATATCGTCTTTTGCTTCTCTGAGAGCGTCCTCGGTATAGTATGTAAAGCTTGAACGCTTTTCAAAGCTGTTTACTGACAGAGGCGAGAAGAATCTAGCTGTGCCGCTTGTTGGAAGAACATGGTTAGGACCTGCATAGTAGTCGCCAAGCGGCTCTGAAGCATACTGACCAAGGAATATTGAACCTGCATTATCAAGTCTGCCAAGATACTCCATAGGGTTTTCAAAAAGCACTTCAAGGTGCTCAGGAGCAAATCTGTTTGCAAGGTCGCAAGCTTCGTCCTTTGTATTGCAGATAAGGATAGCACCGTAATTTTCAAGAGAGCTCTCGATTATCTCTTTTCTTGAAAGGCTCTGCACCTGTCTGTTTATCTCTTCGATAGTTCTGTCTGCAATGCTCTCGCTTGTTGTAACAAGGATAGCGGAAGCAAGCTTATCATGCTCAGCCTGTGACATAAGGTCTGCGGCAATGAACTTAGGGTTAGCCTTTTCGTCAGCCATAACAAGTATCTCGCTCGGACCTGCCACCATGTCTATATCAACAACACCATAAAGAAGCTTCTTTGCTGTTGCAACATAGATATTTCCAGGGCCTACTATCTTATCGACCTTTGGTATCTCCTCTGTGCCGTAGGCAAGGGCAGCAATAGCCTGTGCGCCGCCGCTCATGAACACTCTGTCAACTCCGCAGAGAGCTGCTGCCACAAGAATATCCTTATTTGGTGTGCCGTCTTTGAGCGGTGGAGTTACCATGATTATCTCCTTAACGCCTGCTATCTTTGCAGGAACAGCGTTCATAAGCACGCTTGACGGATAAGCTGCTGTGCCGCCCGGAACATAAAGACCAACTCTGTTAAGTCCTCTTACCTTCTGACCGAGAATACAGCCGTTATCCTTAGCATTTATAAAGCTCTGTGACTTCTGTCTTTGGTGAAAATCTGTGATGTTCGCAACTGCGTTGAGCATTGCGTCAACAAAGTCCTGATCGGCTTCAGTGAGAGCGTCATTTATAACATCTCTTGGAACTTCATAATACTCTGGGAGCTTGCCGTCAAACTTTTCTGTATAAGCCTTTACAGCGTTGTCGCCACCCTCTCTGACAGTTTCGATTATTTCATTAACAACGGCTGTGACCTTCTTATTTGTTTCGCCACTTCTCTTTTCAAGCTGCTTGAAAAACTCTACCTCGTCTTTGCCGTTGACAAAAATCTTCTTTATTTCAGCCATTTCAATACTGTCCTTTCCGTTTATATAAACTACTTGTCGATATTTTCTTCAACAAGCTTTACAAAATTCTCGATCTCCTGCTGGCGCATTTTCATGCTTACCATATTTACGATAAGCCTTGCAGAGATAGGGCAAACGTCCTCGATGACTTCAAGGCCGTTTTCTTTAAGTGTCGTGCCTGTTTCAACGATATCAACGATACCGTCTGCAAGCTCAAGGAGCGGTGCAAGCTCAACTGAGCCTTCTATCTTGATGATGTCAACGTCCATTCCCTTTGCTTCAAAAAATCTTCTTGTGATGTTAGGGTATTTTGTTGCAACTGTCTTGACATCAAATCCGCCGTAGAACTTTGAGCCTTTCTTTGTGGCAAGTGCAAATTTACATCTGCCGAAGCCGATATCAACAAGCTCAAAGAACTTGCCCTGCATTTCCATGATAGTGTCCTTGCCAACAACACCCATATCGCACACGCCATGCTCAACGTATGTGATAACGTCGTTTGCCTTTGCAAGCACAACTTCAAGGTTTCCGTCAGGTACAGGAAGAATAAGCTTTCTTCCCTTTTCTCTTATTGCGGTACAGTCATAGCCTATCTTCTCTAAAAGACCGACTGTATCCTTTTCAAGTCTGCCCTTTGTAAGAGCTATCCTAAGGGGTCTGTTCATTTTAACTTATCCTCCAAACTTATATATCAAGCTCTGTTATCTCGCTGCCAACGACCACAAGCTTCTTTATTCCCTTTGACTTTGCGTAAGACTTTGTTTCATCGAGGGTGTTGAAAAGCGAGTTTTCAACTGTCAGACCCTCTCTTACGAGTGTCTGAGCATATTCCATGGCTTCCACCACGTAGCCCTTTTCGCCAAACACAACTGCGTCAGGAGTTCTGAGCTTTGGTGCTCCGCCTAGCTTTTCGATATGTCTTGCAACAGAGTCAACGCTTATGCCGAAGCCCACCGCCGGGCAATCGTTGCCGAACTCTGCCAGAAGTCTGTCATATCTTCCGCCTTTAAGCACCGACTGACCGACCTCTGAAAGATAGCCCTTGAACACAATGCCTGTGTAGTAATCCGCATGACTCACGATGCCAAGGTCAACAGATATCTTGCCCTCATAACCAAGGCTTGAAAGTCTGGTGTAGACCTCTTTAAGGTTATAAAGTATGCCTGTTATCTTATCGTCAGTATAAATATCAGCAGCCTTGTCGAACACCTCAACACCTCCGAAAAGTCTTGGGAGCTGTCTGAGCGCATTAGTCACCTGATTGTCGCCCACCTCGTCAAGTATATCGTTAAGTGCAGGATAGTTCTTTGCAGAGATAAGAAGTCTTATCTCCTCTCTTACTGCGTCGTCAACGTCAAGCTGAGCCACAAGCTCCTTGAAATATCCGATATGACCTATCTCAAGTCTGAAATTCTCCTTATCAAAGCTTGAAAGGGCTTCAACAGCAGTGCATAGCACCTCGTAATCTGCTCTCTTGGAATTTTCTCCGCCAATAAGCTCGATACCTGCCTGAACTACCTCGTCTGAACGTCCTTTGAGCAGGGAGTTATTTTCAAAAATGCTCTGATTGTAGTATAGTCTAAGGGGAAGCTTTGCTCCCTTTAATCTTGTGGAAGCAAGTCTTGCTATGGGTATCGTGGAATCAGGACGCATAACGATAAGTCTGCCCTTTGAGTCTGTAAGCTTATAAAGGCTCTCCTGCTGGAAGTTTCTCGAGCTTCCCATAAACAGATCATAAAACTCTATTCCCGGTGTTACCACCTCGCTGTAGCCAAAGCCCTCAAACAGCTTTGACAGCCTGTCCTCCACCATTCTTCGTGCCAGACAGCCCTCAAACAGCAGATCTCTCGTACCCTCAGGGGTTATAAGATCATATCTTTTCATACACTTTTCCTTCCTGTATATAAATTATAGATTGTACTTTCTATGTTGTTATGTAACGCCTTCGCTCACTTTATCGTAGTAAAGTGATAGCATAGTATCAACACAAATAATTTTATCACACCCGCCCTTGTTTGTCAATAGTGTTACAAGGGCAAAGTATGAAATTGTGCATAGTAACTATCAGAACAACGATATCTGGTTAGATTTAGGCATATCGCCGAAAGCTCCGTTTTTCTCCAGAGTTTCGATAACAGATTTGGACACTCCGCTCTGCTGTTGGAACTCCTCGATAGAGATAAACTCGCCGTTCTGCGCCTTTTCGTAAATGCTTATCGCCGCAGACTCGCCCACTCCGTTAAGTGAACAGAACGGAAGCCTTATCTTGCCGTCCTCTATCTGATAGATAGTTGCGTGAGATTTTTTGATGTTTACAGGCAAAAAGTCATATCCACGGCTGAGCATTTCATTCACAAGCATGAGAATTTCAAGCACACCGCTGTCCTTACCCGACACCTCGTCTTTTGGTTTATTCTTTATTTCTTCTATCTTGCTTCTGACGATATATTTTCCCTTGAGAGCGATCTCTGCGTCAAAATCCTCGCCCTTGACCGTAAAATAAGTTGCATAGAACGCAAGCGGCTCATGCACCTTGAACCAACAAAGTCTTATAGCTGCCGTAACATATGCCGCCGCATGGGCTTTCGGGAACATATATTTTATCTTCAAACAACTGTCGATATACCACTCCGGAACGTCATGCTGACGCATATTCTCTTTCATTTCCTCTGTGAGCAGTTTCGGAGCTTTTCCCTTACGGGTTATCTCCATTATCTTAAATGACAGCTTTGGCTCAACGCCATGATAAAGCAGATATGTCATGATACTGTCACGAGTACCGATAACATTTGAGATATCGCAGGTGCCGTTTTTGATAAGCTCCTGTGCGTTGCCGAGCCATACGTCAGTGCCGTGTGAAAGTCCTGATATCTGCAAAAGGTCAGAGAAGTTTTTCGGCTGACAGTCAAGAAGCATTTGTCTTACGAACGGCGTACCCATTTCAGGTATACCGAGTGTTCCCGTCTGACACATTATATCCTCCTCCGTCACTCCAAGTGACTCAGGGGAAGTGAACAGCGAATAGACCGCAGGGTCAGACATGGGGCAATCGAGGATATCTCGTCCTGTGAACATTTCCAGATACTTATACATTGTCGGGTTATCGTGACCAAGTTCGTCCAACTTCAAGATAGTATCGTGGAGAGAATGGAAGTCGAAGTGGGTAGTGACCATGTCAGAGTCCACTTTTTCCGCAGGGTGCTGAACAGGTGTGAAGTCATAGACCTCATAGTCGCTAGGGATAACGACCATTCCACCCGGGTGCTGAGAGGTCGTTCTCTTTATGCCGCAGCAGCCAAGCTTAAGACGCTCTATCTCAGCCTTTGGCACTGTTTTTCCACGCTCGTCAAGATATTTCATAACATAGCCGAAAGCTGTCTTTTCCTGGATCATGCCGATAGTACCGGCTTTGAACACATGGTCCTCACCGAAAAGAACTTCCGTATATTTATGCGCCTTTGCCTGATAGTCACCTGAGAAGTTAAGGTCGATATCAGGGGCTTTATCGCCGTCAAAGCCAAGGAACGTTTCAAATGGGATATCGTGTCCGTCACGGTGCATATTCTCTCCGCACACAGGACAGTTTTTCGGCGGCAGGTCAAAGCCTGAGCCTACCGAGCCGTCTGTAATGAACTCGCTGTGGTGGCAGTTAAGACAGACATAGTGTGGCACAAGAGGATTTACCTCAGAGATACCCGACATGGAGGCAACGAAGGACGAACCTACCGAGCCTCTTGAACCTACCTGATAGCCATTCTCGTTAGAGTTGGCAACAAGTTTCTGAGATATCATGTAAAGCACTGCAAATCCGTGCTTGATAATAGAGTCAAGCTCTCTTTTAAGTCTTTTGAAAACAAGGTCTGGAATGTGTCCCTCAAAATATTTTGATACGTCAACGTCCTCGCCCTCAGGAACTTCTATAGTCTCAGGGTCGCAGTCGCCGTAAATGGAACAGCATTTCTTCCAGCATATATACTGAAGCTGATAAACCGAGCCTTCGATAAAAGGCGTATAAGTACCGTTCGGGAACGCTTTCAGATCAGGGTCTACCATATCAGCCACGTTGTTTGTATTCGTTACAACGACCTCAAATGCCTTTTCCTCGCCAAGATAGCTCAGCTCGTCAAGCATTTGGTTTGTGGTCTTAAGGTACAAAGGAGGCTGAGTATCGGCGTCAGGGAAGCCCATTGAAGCCTGTATCACCGACCTGAACTGTGCGTCGGTCTTGTCCATAAAATGCACGTCGCCTGTTGCACAGACGGGTATGCCCAAGTCCTCCCCAAGTTTTACAATAAAGCGGTTTATATCCTTTATATCCTCCGCTGTGTGTATCCTGTCATAAGGAGGCTTTTCGGTGGTGAGCATAAATTTGTTGTTTCCGTCAGGCTGGATCTCCAGATAGTCATAAAAGCTTGCTATCTGCTTGATCTCCTCATAGTTTCTGCCCTCGAGATAAGCCTGAATGACCTCGCCACGCTCGCAGGCACTACCGAGGATAAGACCCTCACGGTGTCTTACAAGCTCAGATTTTGGTATTCTCGGACGTCTTTTGAAATATTTAAGATTGGAGTCTGATATAAGCCTATACAAATTTTTCAGACCCGTGTTATTTCTTACGATAATAATTTGGTGATAAGTCGGCTTTGCAAGCACCTGATTTTCATTTGCAAGCAAACTGTTGAGCATATCCACTGTTATAAGAATCAGAGGATACTGCTCCATGAGCATTTTCGACAGCCTTATGAATATCCCTGCAAGCACCTCTGCGTCATCACAGCCACGGTGGTGCTGAAAATCCCCAAGTCCGAAATGCTCCGCCACATAGTTGAGTTTATGCTTTTCAAGCTCCGGAAGCATTATCTGCGACATTGGCACAGTGTCTATAGAAGAATATTTTATCTCGATGCCCTGTCTTTTTGCACAGGCGGATATAAAGCCCGTATCGAACTGAGAATTGTGCGCCACAAGAACAGGGTCGTCACCGATAAACTCCTTGAATTTAAGGAGAGCTTCCCTTTCGCTTGCACCGTCCTTTACCATATCGTCAGTGATGTGGGTGAGGTTTGAGATAAACTCAGGGATAGGTCTTTCAGGGTTCACGAAAATATCGAGCTTGTCCACAACTTCAAGATCTCTCAGCTTGACAGCGCCTATCTCGATGATCCTATCTTCATTAGGATTTGTACCCGTAGTTTCAAGGTCAAAGCAGATTATCTCGTCTGTAAGTTCACGCTTGTCCGTTCCACGGAATATCTTTTCGTCATTATTGACCTCGTATGACTCTATGCCGTAAAGCACCTTGAAGTCACCGCCGCCCTTGCGTATGCCGATACAGGTATTTCCGGCGTCAGGATAGCCCTGAACGACACCGTGGTCTGTTATGGCAAGTGCTTTGTGTCCCCATGAATAGGCTCTTTCCACAAGCTTGCCCGCAGGAGTGAGAGCGTCCATCATAGACATATTGGTATGGCAATGAAGCTCCACACGCTTATGCTCGCAGGTATCCTTTTCCTTTTCACGCTTTACGACCATAATGCTGTCAGGCTTGATATTTATAGAATGGTCGAAATCGTCCTCCTCTATCTCACCTGCCACAAGTATGGTCTTGCCTGCCTTAAGGTGTTCCAGCATTGCCTCAAGCACTGCCCTTTTCAAGCCTTTCATGTTTCTGAAATTCTTGTTTGAGCCTATGAACTTTATAGAGTTTGAGGAAGTATAGTCGGTAAAATTCAGGTGTGCTATAAGCATACCCGACTTTGTTTCCTTTGTTTCCACAGGTCCGAAAATATCGCCCCAGACCACCACACGTCCACGGTAATCCGCAGGGATATCTTTCATCTGCATCACCTGCTCGTTTCCTGATATTGGCGCACCCATAAGCACAAGAGCGTCATCGCACAAAAGCGAGAACCTTGTGAAGTCCACATTTGCAGTTCGGAAATCCACAGAAGCACCGCTTGCAGTATTAGTGGTAACAGCCGCCTTTTTCTCAGGCTGTGCAGGGTCTATTTTCGGCACAGGGAGGGAGTTCAAAAACTCCTCCTGCTCACGCTGATGCTCTTCCATATCAGTTTCAAGCACACCTGTGAGCTTTATATCCGCCCTTACGGAAAAAAGCTCCATGGTGAGCGCAGGAAAAGCCGTTTCTATGCCCGCCTTTTTCAGCAACGCTTCGCCTCCGTGTTTTATATCCACGGTGAAAACGCCGTTTTCATAAACAGCCTCAGCGTTGTCAAAAAAGCCGTTCACAAGAGGAAATCTGCTTTTAAGGAACTTGCAAAGCTCAGGAAAATACTCCGCACAAAGCATATCAGGGGTATATTTGAGCTGCAAAATAAACTTTCCTGCTCCGAGAGCCGCCCTCATTTTCATTTCAAATTCCACTGTGCTGTCAAAAGGCACCAGCTTGTCAAAAGCCGCCTGACAGGTAAAGGTGCCGTTTTCTTCGTTATAGCCCAGCCTTAATATCCTGCCCTTTTCTATCACAGAGGGTATAAGCTCCTTATAGTTCTCAAAGAAGCTTTCAATGGTGTATGTATTCATTTATGGTATATCCTTTTAAAGTTTTTCTATTTCCGCCAGAAGCGCAGGCAAAGCCTCCTCCTCTGATACCTTTCTGAGCTTTTCACCGTGGCTGAATATCACCGCACAGCCGTCACCGCCTGCAATGCCTATATCAGCGTTGCCAGACTCGCCTATGCCGTTCACAACACAGCCCATAACGGCTATCTTGATATCCTTGTCTATATCCTTGGTGGCTTCCTCAACCTTTTTAGCAAGACCTATAAGGTCTATCCTAGTTCTTCCGCAGGTAGGGCAGGAAACTATCCTTACTCCGCCACTCTTGCCGATAGCCTTTAAAATATCCTTTGCGGCGTATATCTCTTTTACAGGCTCGTCGGTAAGTGAAACTCTTATAGTTTCGCCTATGCCGTCGCACAGAAGCGAACCTATACCGATAGATGATTTTATAAGACCCATTCTCTCGGTGCCAGCCTCAGTTACTCCAAGGTGCAGAGGATAATTACAGGTCTGTGCACACAGTCTGTATGCCTTTATCATAGTCGGCACGTCTGATGACTTTATAGAAATAACGATATCCTCAAAGTCGCACTGCTCCAAAATTCTCACATGACCCATTGCACTTTCCACAAGAGCCTCCGCAGTTGGCGAACCGTATTTTGCAAGAAGCTCCTTTTCCAGAGAGCCGCCGTTCACGCCTATCCTGATAGGGATATTTCTTTCACGACAGGCTTTAACCACCGCTTTCACCCTATCCATAGAGCCGATATTTCCGGGGTTAATCCTTATCTTGTCGATACCAGCTTCCGCCGCCGCAATGGCAAGGCGATAGTCAAAGTGGATATCCGCCACAAGAGGGATAGAGATCTTCTCTTTGATAGCAGGGATAAGCTTAACGGCTTCCATGTTTGGTATAGCCGCTCTTACTATTTCACAGCCAGCCTTTTCAAGCTCCACAGCCTGCTTAACAGAGCCTTCTATGTCCGTAGACGGCACATTGAGCATTGATTGAATATATATTTTTTTTCCGTCAAGGACAAGTCCTCCCACCTTGACTGGTCTTACGTTTCTCTTATTTTCACCTGACATAAACAGTTCCTCCTTTAAACAAGCTTGATGATATCGCTCACTGTCACCACTACCATAAGAAGCAACAGAGCCGCCATACCGATAGCGTGTACCATTCCCTCATGCTCAGGCTTGACAGGCTTACGGCGTACCGCTTCGATAATAAGAAACAAAAGTCTTCCGCCGTCAAGTGCAGGCAATGGCAAGAGATTGAAAATGCCGATATTTATGGTCATGAACGCACCCAGCGACAACATTGTGTCAATAAGTGACGACCAATCTATTTTACCTGACTGGCTGTCCCTTTCGCTGTCGATAACATTGTCGATAGTATCAACGATACCCACAGGACCGCTGAGGTCTTTTATGGAATACTTTCCTCTTATAAGGTCGGCAAAGGAGATATAGATAAGTCTGCCGTCAGTACAGCCCTGCTTAAAAGACTGAGTTATCACAGAGCCGACGGTCACAGCTTTTGGTGCGACCTTGAAATCAATGTGCATGGTATTATCGTCCGTTGCAAAGGTGACATCTTTAAGCTCCACCTTTTTTCCGTCACGCTTCACCACCATATCGAACTTGCCGTCCTCATCGTTGCCAAACTGATAGGACATATCCATAGTAGTGAAAATCCTCATGCCGTTGACCTCGATTATCTCGTCACCCACCTGCAAGCCGGTCGATTGGGATATAGCGTTATCCTCAAACCACGATATAGTGGTGGTTGCGATGCCGTCAGACCTTGCGGTGCTGATACAAAGGATAATATATCCAAGCACAAGATTCATTATAACGCCTGCCACCACGATAAGCATTCTTCTAGGCAGGCTCTTGTTGCAGAAAGCACCCTCGTCACCGCTGCCGTTATCTTCGCCCTCCATGGCACAATAGCCGCCTATGGGAAACACACGCCAAGCGTAAAGGGTATCGCCCTTTTTCTTTTTGATAATGGCAGGACCCATGCCAATAGCGAACTCGTTGACCTTTACTCCGCTGGCTTTCGCCGCAATAAAGTGACCAAGCTCGTGTATTATTATGATAGCTTCAAAGATCAATATTGCAAATAATATACTCATTTTTTTACCTCGCATGAACACTCTGTGCGTTTGATTTACTAATGTTGTGGTAATTTATTTTCTGTAGGGGAGCGGCACAATTTCTGCTTTGCATAAATCCGACGTCCCGACCCCTCCGACATTTCGTCTACAATCTCATTTGTGTTATCCACATAATGTTTTCTACATAAGCTCTGGATAATTCAAACCTCGCTCCTCCGAGCGGGCTGTCGAGGGCGCCAGCCCCTACAAATATTCGGGATAGTTTATCTTGCCGCAAAATCGCTTTGCTCGGTATGGCTTTGCCATTCCTCACTCCTCACTCCTCACTTAAAAGCCGCTCCTCACTAAGCTTCGATAAGCTCCTTCGCTCTCTTCCTAGCCTTTCTATCCGCTTCCAGCACATCTTCCACGCACTTTATCTCTTTTCGTGGTGTATTCTCGCAGACATTCATTACTATCCTGCCAATGTCAAGAAAATCTATCCTGCCGTCAAGAAAAGCCGCAACGGCTTCCTCATTCGCTCCATTCACTGCCGCAGGAAGATTTCCACCGATAGTGACAGCCTTTATACAAGCCCTCAGACAATCGAACGTATCATAGTCAGGCTTCTCGAAAGTGAGTTTTCCATAGTCTGTAAGGGACAGCTTTTTCACATCGCATTCCACTCTTTCAGGATAAAGCAGAGCATACTGTATGGGTATTTTCATATCAGGCACGCCAAGCTGTGCGATAACAGAATTATCCTCATACTCCACCGCTGAATGTACAACGCTCTGTCTATGGACAACTATCTCGATCTGCTCAGGTCTGAGCTTGAAAAGCCACATTGCTTCGATAAATTCAAGACCCTTGTTCATAAGCGTAGCAGAGTCAATGGTTATCTTTCTGCCCATTGACCAATTAGGGTGATTAAGAGCCTGCTCAACTGTCACGCCCTCTAGGTCAGACTTTGTTTTGCCAAAGAATGGTCCTCCCGAAGCAGTAAGGATTATCCCTTTGAGCTTGTTGCCCTCGTTTCCCTGCAGGCACTGAAAGATAGCCGAATGTTCGCTGTCAACAGGATATATCTTCACTCCCTTTTCAGCAGCCGCCTTTATAACAAGCTCACCGCCTGCCACAAGTGTTTCCTTATTTGCAAGTGCAATGTCAGTGCTTTTTTCGATAGCCGTAAGGGTTGGCACAAGACCCACCATGCCAACGACTGAGTTGAGCATGATATCGACCCCGTCCATTCTTGCTATCTCTTTAAGTCCCTCCATGCCTGTGGATATTTTTATGCCAGTGCCACTGAGAAGCTTTTCGAGCTCTGCCTTTTTGTCCTCACGGTAGATGCACACATGCTCAGGCAAAAGCTTCTTAGCCTGAGCCGCAAGCTTTTCAACGTCAGAATTTGCCGCAAGCGCCTTTACTTTAATATTATGCTTTGCAGCCACTTCTAATGCCTGCGTGCCTATAGAACCCGTTGAACCGAGTATGGTCATTGTTTTCATTTATTGTCCCTCATCATATAAAATAAATTCAGGCAATTCCGCATAAAGATGGTTTGCAAGCGGTGTTGCCTTAATAACGCTTAAAAGGGGTAAGCCTAAGCCTGCCCCTAAAAGTCATAATTTTCTATTTAAGTATGAGCCCCTGTGTGAACATATAGTACATAAAAGGTGCAACGAGCAGAACGCTGTCAAAGCGATCCATTATTCCACCGTGACCCGGCATTATGTTGCCATAGTCCTTTATACCTGTCTGTCTTTTTATCACCGAAGCTGTAAGGTCGCCCACAAGTCCGATAAGAGCCGCAAGCATACCTGCGATAAGAACGCCTAGATAGTGGATAGGCTCGCCTTTAAGTACGAACTGATAGAACAGGCTTATTATAAGCATAAGAATACCATTTGAGATAACACCGCCTATAAGACCCTCCACAGTTTTCTTAGGGCTTATCTCAGGGCAAAGCTTTGTTTTGCCGAAGAAAGTTCCTGCAAAATAAGCACCGCTGTCAGCCAGCCAAGCCGCTGCAAGAGTAAGAACTATCATAAACACGCCCTTGCCGCCCAAGCCTGCCATTGTGACCAAAGTTGAGAATGAATACGGCAGAAGTATGCCCACGCCCAGCATGAAGAAAAACTCTGTATACTGGAATCTTGTATGCTCTTTAAGATAAAGCAGACACATTGCTATAACGAAAAGCCCCATGTAAAGCTTGTAGCTGAAAAAGTACAGCCAGCCGTGTCTGTAGAACACAGGCATGAAAGCGTCCACAAAGGCAAACGCACAGCAGGCAATGGTCTGATACTTATGCTCTGTCATTTTTGTCGCCCTGAATATCTCATATATTGCAAGTGCAGAAATTGCGCCCACCGCAATATTGAACAGGAACGTTCCGTGTGCGATAAGCAGTATCACTGCGATAACAATGGCAACTGCCGCAGATTTAATACGGGTAGACATTTTTTACACCCCTCCAAATCTTCTGTTTCTTTCGCTGTATGCGATAACAGCCTTGTCAAGGTCGCTGCCTTTGAAGTCAGGCCATAGGATATTTGTGTAATAAAACTCCGCGTAAGCCGCCTGCCATATCATAAAGTTTGACAATCTTTGCTCTCCGCTAGGTCTTATAACAAGGTCAACAGGAGGTATCTCCTCAGTGTAGAGATTTCTCTCTATCATATCCATTGTGATATCCTCAGGCTCCAGCTTGCCTTCTTTCACCTGCTGAGCCAATTTCTTAGCCGCATGGCAAATCTCGTCCCTGCCGCCGTAGTTGATAGCAAGCACAAGGGTCATAGAGTCAAAGTCCTTTGAGTCCTCCTCAACGGAAGCCATTTTCCTTTGCAGATTTTCGCTGAGCCTTGTTCTGTCGCCTATAAAGCGCACCCTGATATTCTCCTCGATAAAGTCCCTGACCTCGTCAAGATACTTTTCAAAAAGATCCATAATTGCGTCTACCTCGTCCTTAGGTCTTTTCCAGTTCTCGGTAGAAAACGCATAGTAAGTTATATATTGTATTCCAAGCGCCTTGGCGTGTCTTGTTATGGCACGAAAGGTCTTTGCGCCCTCTCTGTGACCGAACTTTCGGGGCAAGCCCCTCTTTTTCGCCCATCTGCCGTTGCCGTCCATGATAACGCCCACATGAACAGGCACAGACACATTCTCTCCAAGGCTTATCTTCTCATCCTTTGCCATGGCTTAGATAGAGAGTATCTCTTTTTCCTTTTCGGCAACGTGACCGTCAACTTCCTTAACGAACCTGTCAGTAAGCTTCTGGATCTCGTCCTCGCAATCCTTAAGATCGTCCTCTGTGATCTCGTTGTTCTTCTTCATTGCCTTGAACTTTTCCATAGCGTCACGTCTGATAGAACGGATAGCGACCTTGCACTCCTCGCCCATTTTCTTGATGTCCTTAACAAGCTCCTTACGTCTGTCCTCAGTGAGCTGTGGGAAAGTAAGTCTTATAACAGAGCCGTCATTCTGTGGATTGATGCCGATATCAGAAGCCTGGATAGCCTTTTCGATAGGCTTGAGAGTTGACTTATCCCATGGCTGTATAACAAGCACTCTTGCCTCAGCAACAGAAACTGCTGCCATCTGTGTAACAGGTGTCATTGCGCCATAATATTCTACCTGGACTTTGTTGAGTACGGACGGATTAGCTCTGCCTGCTCTGATGCCTGCAAAGTCCGAAAGCATAACGTTTATGGATTTCTCCATTTTTGTCTTAGCATTTTCCTTGATCTGTTTCATATTCAAACGATCCTTTCTTGATTATCTTTATTATTTTACGAGAGTGCCTATATTTTCGCCCATGCAAGCGTCATAGATATTGTCTGGTCTTGCAAGATCGAAAACGAGTATCGGGATATTGTTGTCCTTGCACATTGCCGCAGCGGTCGAGTCCATTACCTGCAGACCCTTTGCAAGGATATCAGCAAATGTAAGTGTGTCATACTTAACAGCGTCAGGATACTTGTGAGGATCCTTGTCATAAACGCCGTCTACCATGGTAGCCTTAAAGAATATGTCAGCCTCTATCTCAGCCGCTCTCAGTGCAGCAGCCGTATCAGTTGAGAAGAACGGGTTACCAGTGCCGCAGCCGAAGATAACTACTCTGCCCTTTTCAAAGTGACGCATAGCCTTGTTTCTGATGTAAGGCTCAGCGACCTGTGGCATAGAAATAGCCGTCTGTACTCTCACTTCAAGACCGCAGTTCTCAAGGCCGTCAGCAACAGCCAGTGCGTTCATAGCAGTTGCGAGCATACCGATATGGTCGGCTCTTGTTCTGTCCATTGCACCGCTTGATCTGCCTCTCCAGAAATTGCCGCCGCCTACAACGATACCTACCTCAACGCCGGCGTCAACACATTTTTTTATGCTCTTGCCGAATGAGGTGATAACGTCATAGTCAAGACCTATCTTCTTATCGCCTGCGAGAGCCTCACCGCTTAATTTGAGCAATATTCTCTTATATTTAGGTTCCATATTTCAAAGCACTCCTTAACACATATTTCGTTGGAATTATCCATATTAATTATACAATATTTTCAGCAGATTGTAAAGAGGGAAAACGCCAAAATCAGCCCTTTATTATCTTCACAAAAAAGTTTCTTGTTCTTGGTCCGTCAAACTCAGCGAAATAGATACCCTGCCAAGTGCCAAGAAGAAGTTCATTATCGTCGATGATAACAGTTTCCGAAGCACCAACACAGCTTGACTTCATATGAGCGTCAGAGTTTCCTTCAGCGTGACGGAACTGCGGTCTGTTCGGAAATGTTTCCTCCAAAGCGTAAAGAAGATCCGTCTTTACGTCGGGGTCGGCATTCTCATTTATGGTTATCGCCGCCGTGGTGTGGGGACAAAATATAACTGCAATGCCGCTTTGCACTCCTGATTCTGTGACAGCCTGCCTTACATAGCTCGTGATGTTGTAAAGCCCTCTGCGTTCTGTCTTGATAGTGTATCTTTTAAGCATATGTATCCGTCCTTTCAAAGGTCGCTTTCCTAACTCAGAAAAGTTGACTCAGTTTCATTTCTGTTCGGTCTGCCCATAAGATTTTTGATAGCGTTAGCCGCAGGCTCACCATCAAAAAGCACCTTTGCAAGCTGTTCTGTAATAGGCATTTCAATTCCCATTCTCTTTGAAAGCTCCCATGCGTTTTTGGTGCAAACATAGCCCTCAACAGTGCCGACCTGTCTTACAGCCTCCTCAGGGGTAACTCCCTTGCCTATGAGAATACCCGCACGGCGGTTTCTGCTGTGCATTGAACAGCAGGTAACGATAAGGTCGCCTATGCCGCTAAGTCCGCCAAAGGTTTCAAGCTTTGCGCCCATTGCAACTCCAAGACGTGATATCTCTCTGATACCCCTTGTCATAAGTGCAGCCTTTGTATTGTCACCAAGTCCAAGGCCGTCGCAAACGCCTGCCGCCAAAGCGATGACGTTTTTCAGCGAACCGCCTATCTCGCAGCCCATAACGTCATCATTAACATACACTCTGAACGTATCGTTAGAAAGAGTGTTCTGTATATAATACGAAACCTCCCTGTCGTCAGAAGCAGTAACAACAGTAGTGGGAACTTTTCTTGCCACTTCCTCTGCGTGTGACGGACCAGTAAGCACCGCAACATGATTGTTCGGAAAGCACTCTCTCGCCACACAGCACATAGTTTTAAGGCTTCCACCCTCAAGACCCTTTGCAGTGTTCACAACTATCGTTCTGCTTTCAAGATAAGGCACAACGCTTTCGCAGACCTCTCTGAGAAAAGGCGAAGGTATGCCAAGTATCACCATGTCTTTATCCTTAACACAGCTTATATCCGTTGTAAGCTCGATAGTCTTGTTCACCTGAACGCCAGGGAGCTTTGCTTTAAGCTCACCTGTTCTCTTGATAGCATCTATCTCGTCCTGAAACTTTGACCATACTGTTACTTTATGCCCCGCATTGTCGCACATTATTGCCAGTGCAAGACCAAATCCGCCTGAACCGAGTATAGTAATATCTGCCATAATAAAACCTCCCTTACGCCTTTTTCTTGCTTCCGAATTTATTTTCGGTGCCGTTCATAAGGCGTTTGATATTAGGTCTGTGCATATAAATGATAAGCAGACCGATAGCCGTTGCCATAAGAGTATTTGCAAGAACGCCGTCGCCCTTGATGATAAAAAGCTGAACGATAGGCGTAAAAACAGGATATGCGATAGCGGCGCATATAGAACCTACAGACACGTATTTTGTTGCCGCAAGCACGATAGCGAAAACAGCCACCGAGAAAGCACAGGTCAGCGGGTCGATAGCGATAAGAGTCGTTGCCGCAATAAGAACGCCCTTTCCACCGTGAAAACCATAGAATACCGGGAAAATATGTCCAAGCATTACAAAAAAGCCCGCAAGATATCCGATAAACTTATCGTCATGAAAAAAAGTCACGCCGAAACCGTTTGTCACCACAAGGCGGCAGATAACTACCGCAAGCACGCCCTTTGCAAGGTCGCACAACAGCGTTGCCGCCGCAGGCCCTTTTCCGAATACTCTCAGAACATTGGTCAAACCTGCGTTGTTGCTTCCGTAATCACGGATATCCTTATGCTTTAAAACTCTGCACACGATTATGGCAGAATTAAGACTTCCGAAAAGATAGGAAAAAATTATAGTGAATGCCAGACTTAAAAATATGTCCACAAAATAACCTCCAGAATTTTATTTAACGTCGTCCTTGTCACGCTCTCTTATCTTGAAAACGATAGGCGTGCCTTCAAGTCCGAAGGTCTCTCTTATCTGATTTTCAATATAACGCTGATAGGAAAAATGATACAGATCGGCTCTGTTTACAAAAAACACGAATGTAGGCGGTTTGGTAGACACCTGCGTCATGTAGTATATCTTCAGCCTTCTACCCTTGTCAGACGGTGGCTGTACCCTTTGGGTAGCATATGCAAGAACATCGTTAAGTCTGCCTGTCGGTATTCTAATAGAGTTCTGCTCTGCAACGAACTTGATAGTATCAAAAAGCTTGTCCATTCTCAGACCTGTTTTTGCAGAGATGAACACAAAAGGCACATAGCTCATGAAGCTGAAATCGTCCTGAAGCTTTTTCTGAAAGTCGTTCATGGTGTTAGTTTCTTTCTCGATAGCGTCCCACTTGTTCACAGCAACAACGCAAGCCTTGCCCTTTTCGTGAGCATAGCCTGCAACCTTTGAATCCTGCTCAGTAAAGCCCACAGTTGCGTCAATAACGATAACCGCAACATCGGCTCTGTCAACAGCCATATAAGCCCTCAGCACAGAGTATTTCTCAATAGTCTCCAGCACCTTTGACTTACGTCTGATACCAGCCGTATCGATAAAAACGAACTTGCCCTTTTCATTTTCCACAACCGAGTCAGTAGCGTCACGGGTAGTGCCTGCAATATTTGACACGATAACACGTTCCTCACCGCATATCTTGTTTATTATAGAGGACTTTCCAACGTTAGGCTTGCCGATAACAGCGACCTTTATCGAATCATCGTCATCGTCCTCTTCATTTTCCTCCGGAAGATATTTCAGCACCTCGTCAAGGAGATCGCCTGTTCCGTGACCATGAACAGAAGAAACAGGAAACGGTTCGCCCAAACCGAGATTATAGAACTCATACAGCTCCATAGGCGGTTCGCCCACATTATCCACCTTGTTCACGCAAAGCACAATAGGCTTGCCCGATTTCAAAAGCATCTGTGCCACCTCATAATCAGTGGCAGTAACTCCGCATTTAAGGTCTGTCACAAGAATGGTGACATCAGCTTTCAGTATAGCAAGCTCCGCCTGTCTGCGCATCTGAGCAAGGATAATATCATCAGACTCAGGCTCGATTCCGCCTGTGTCAACCAGCATGAACTCGTGTCCGAGCCATTCGCACTTTGCATATATCCTATCTCTTGTGACTCCAGGAGTATCTTCAACTATAGAAAGTCTTTGACCGATAAGCTTATTAAAAAGAGTAGACTTACCAACATTAGGTCTGCCCACTATCGCAACGATCGGCAATGACATATATATCGACCTCATTTCATATAAATTTGCACATTGATACATCGTATAGTATAACACAATTTCTCTTGTTTTGTCAACCATACGAGAAATACAGCACCCACATTCCATAGATTTTTACTACAAATATGTAGAAGCAAACAGCGTTTGCCCGCCTTTTTCACTGCTACAACAAAAAAGAGCAGAACGGCCTAAGCCATTCTGCTCTATGTGCTTATCAAAAATTATGCTTCCTTCTTGATAACCTCTACGCCCTTATAATAACCGCAATTCTTGCAAACCTTGTGTGGTGAAGTAAGCTCACCGCAGTTAGAACATTTACAAAGTGCAGGTGCGTCAAGCTTCCAAACTGCTGAACGTCTCTTGTCACGTCTAGCCTTGGATACTTTTCTCTTTGGTACTGCCATTCTGGCACCTCCTCGTCAGTAAAATCATTATAGTCTGTTCAGCTATTTCCCGTCAAGAGCAGTTACATTTGCCCTCATTCAAATCCTGTCCGCAAACGTAACACAAACCCTTGCAGTCATCCCTGCAAAGAATTTTTGTAGGCAGCTGTAACAACAAATCTGAAATAGCTAATTCGTCCAGATCAAGAGTATTGTTCTCGCAGACCACATAATCGTCCCTGTCGCTTTGAACACTTCTCACCAAAGTGTGTTCAAAGTCATAAACATACTCCCTGCTGAACTCCTTTAGACATCTGTCACAGGTGTGATCCATAGTAAAAACAGTCTTGAACCTGAGCGTTACCACCCCTGCCCTGTTCTCTATCTCACCTGTTACCGCAACGGGCGATGCAAAAGAATATCCGCCATACTCCGACAGCTTGTCTGCTGTTATGGAATAATCGATCGTTTTTCGCTCTCCGATTATATCGAAAAGTTCCTTCAACTGTACATTCATACTTGCACCTCAAACATCACAAATTCCATTATAACCTGAGAAACGTGATTTGTCAATACTTTTTTTCAATTTTTTCGTTTTTGCTATCAAAATACCAATAAACGAAGCGCAAAGCCTTACTTGATGAAAGCCTTTACCTTTGCAGGCAGCTCGTCAACGTCAGCAGATACTGTGAAAGTAACGTTTACGTCCTTTGTGAGAACTGCTACCTTTTCAAGCATATTGCCAAGAGCGTCATAATCTCTGCCGCCGATCTTCAGGATACCGTCAACGAAAACTTCCTGAATGTCATAGTTGCCAGCCATCAGACCTGCAACAAAGCCATAGAAGCTGTCAAAGCTGTTGATACCGTATTCTTCAGCGTCAGCCAATCTTACATTATGAGGAAGGTCATAGGTAAGCTGCATACCTCTTTCAATGCAAACAACGTTGCCTGTAGCATTTTCAGCAGCCTTCTTGATAGAATCAACAAGTATCTTAGTCTTGCCTGTGCCCTTTTTACCTGGAATCAAATTAATCATATAAACTCTCCGTTCCGCTTATTAAAGCATTTATTTTAAGAGCAGACCCCCGAAGGGGAAACGCTCAAAATTTCCTTTTGTTCTGCCTTTGGAATATTAGCCCAGCTTAGCCTCGAGTTCAGCCTTCTGTGACTCATAACCCGGCTTGCCGAGAAGAGCGAACATATTCTTCTTGTAGCTCTCAACGCCCGGCTGATTGAATGGATTTACGCCAAGCATATAACCTGAGATAGCACAAGCCTTCTCGAAGAAGTAGATCATCTCGCCAAGGTTTTCCTCATCGAGCTTATCAACATCTATAACGATATTAGGAACGCCGCCCTCAGTGTGAGCAAGGATAGTACCCTGATATGCCTTTTCATTTACAACTGACATATTCTGATTTGTGAGGAAGTTAAGTCCGTCAAGATTATCCTTGTCAGGCTCCAAGAACAGGTCGCTCTTTGGTGTCTTGATGTGCATAACTGTCTCAAACATAAGTTTTGAGCCGTCCTGAATGAACTGACCAAGTGAGTGCAGGTCTGTAGAGAATGTAGCGGCAGATGGGAATATACCCTTATCGTCCTTGCCCTCGCTCTCGCCGAACAGCTGCTTGAACCACTCGCCCATCATTGTGAATGAAGGGTCATATGAAACGAGCATCTCAACGCTCTTGCCTTTTCTGTAGAGAATGTTTCTAAGTGCTGCATACTTATAGCAATCGTTGTTATCATCAGCAGAATACTTCTTCATACCCTCTCTTGCGCCAGCCATGAGCTTGTCGATATCACAGCCTGCTGCTGCGATAGGGAGAAGGCCAACTGCTGTGAGAACTGAAAATCTTCCGCCAACGTCATCAGGAACAACGAATGTCTCATAGCCCTCTTCGTCAGAAAGCTGCTTAAGAGTACCCTTAGCCTTGTCAGTTGTAGCGAAAATTCTTGTCTTAGCCTCTTCCTTGCCATACTTATCTTCAAGAAGCTTCTTGAAAATTCTGAAAGCAAGTGCAGGCTCAGTTGTCGTGCCCGACTTTGAAATTACGTTTACGCAGATATCTCTGCCCTCGCAAATTGAAAGCACCTCATTGAGGTAAGCCGAGCTGATATTGTTTCCGACAAAATAGATGTCAGGAGTATCCTTCTTAAGATTGTTGTAGAATGGCGACTTGAGCAGCTCGATAGCAGCTCTTGCACCAAGATAAGATCCGCCGATACCGATAACGATGAGAACATCGCACTTTTCCTTGATCCTTGTGGCAGCAGCCTTGATCCTTGCAAATTCTTCCTTATCATAATCCTCAGGGAGTGTTACCCAGCCGAGAAAATCATTTCCCAGACCGTTTCTGTTCACCAGAGTGTTATGAGCGGCAGTTACCTGAGCAGCCATGCCCTCATACTCATGTTCACTTACAAAACCCTCAAGATACTTTGTGTTAAGCTTTAATGACATTATCCTTCATTTCCTTTCCTTACCTGTCGGAGAGCGTGATACCATAAAACACGTTTCTCCGTTAATACTAGATAAATTATACTATATTTTTGTGAACATTTCAAGAGTTTTATAAAGCGAAATCATCTTTTGTACATTTTAAACAAATATAATATTACATACTCAGCAAATTGTACACAAGCTTTTTTATGCCGCAGATAAAATTCATTTTCTTCACCTCTTTGCAGGCGACTATCTTTCCCTCTAATATCACCTCACCGCCCATTGTGTATCTTATTTCTCCCGCAGTTTCGCCATTTTTCACAGGTGCGTCAAGCTTCTCCTCTGCCGTAAAATCGCACTCCACCATATGATATGTTCCCCTCGGTATAACTATAGGATAAAGTCCCTCGGGAGCAAGCTCCACAGAAAGTTCCTCTCCTCCGCACACCACAGTTTCCTTTACCATATCCTCTGGAAGTTCAGGGGTGTATATCTCATATGTATCGAACGCCAAGTTCAGAAGTTTCTTCGCCTCAGCATTCATATTCTCCTGCAAATCACAGCCGTTAAGCACTACGCATACTGACATATCCCCTTTTTCAGCCGTTGCCGCAATACAGCTCCCAGCCTTTTCACTTCCCCACGCTTTCATGCCTGTTACGCCCTTGTAAGTACGCACAAGCCTATTAAGATTTACAAGCTCCGCCTTGCCGTCTCTCACAGTGTCAAGCCAGCAGGTAAGGTAAGGAGTGAGATTTTTGTATTTTGCAAGTTCCGAACAAAGCAAAGCCGTGTCATTCGCTGTTGTAACATTGCCCTCTCCCATGCCAGTACAATCAGTGTAAACAGTACCATTCATGCCAAGCATTTTCGCACGGCTGTTCATAAGCTCCACCGCCTTGTCTGCCGAGCCTGCCACCTTTTCCGCAAGTGCTGCACAGCCGTCGTTTGCATTGCCTGCCGACACTGATTTTATAAGTTCCTCCACAGATATCTTCTCTCCCTTGTCAAGCCATATCTGGCTTCCCTGCTGAGAGTTGGCATACTCCGATACCACTGACGTGTCGCTCATGGAAAGCTCACCGCTGTCTATCTTTTCTGCTGTGAGCAAAAGCACCATGAGCTTCGCATAGTGACCGCACTCACACTGCTCCTGCGGCTCTTTTTCAAAAAGCACCCTGCCTGTTGTCATCTCCGTCACCACTGCAGACCTAGCCGTAAGCCCCTCTATAATATCGCTCACCGCCACAGTATCCGCAGGCACAAAGTCCTCCGCTGACAGCGCACCTGCTTTTTCTTTTCCCTCCGCCAGCGAACACACCATAAACACTGCCACCGCTGCACATAACACTGCCGAGCATATCTTCCTTAATATTTTCACATTTTCCACCTCTCACATATACTATTTTTATATTTATATTCACCCTGTCCCGAAATTAGCATTATGCCCCGAAAAGTTTCCGGAAACTCATTTGTAAATAGTTTCAGGAATTTGTTAAATAACTGTTACAACTCTTGAAATAAATATGGGAGTGTGCTATAATGTATTCTATAGAAATGTGTATTTTATAAGCGAAATATTTATATGAGGTGATTTAACAATGACAGAAATGGAACTTTACAAGCTTTGGTGTGAAAAGGCTGTTGACGATCCTGATCTCCAGACAGAGCTTAAATCTATCGAGGGCGACGAGGCTGCAATCCAGGACAGATTTTACAGAGATCTCGAATTTGGCACAGGCGGACTCAGAGGAGTTATCGGTGCAGGCGCATACAGACTTAATGTTTACACTATCAGACGTGCAACACAGGGTCTTGCAGACTATGTAAACGGCGCATTTGAAAACGGCAGCGTAGCTATCGCATATGACAGCCGTATCAAGTCTGACAAGTTCGCAAAGGAAGCTGCTGCGGTTCTGGCTGCAAACGGCATAAAGGTATACATCTATTCAGAGCTTATGCCGACTCCAATGCTTTCATGGGCTGTAAGAGAGCTTAAATGTCAGGCAGGTATCGTTATAACTGCATCACACAATCCTGCAAAGTACAATGGTTACAAGGTTTACGGCGAGGACGGCTGTCAGATCACACTCGATGTTGCAAACACAGTTATCGGCAAGATCAACGCAGTTGAGATGTTTGGCGGTGCAAAGGTAATGGACTTTGAGGACGGCATCAAGTCTGGCAAGATTGAATACATCAAGCAGGAAGTTATCGACAAGTATCTTGACAAGGTAGCTCAACAGGGCGTACATACTGACCTCGTAGCAGACAGCGGTCTGAAGGTAGTATACACTCCTCTTAACGGCACAGGAAACAAGCCTGTAAGAGCTATCCTTAAGAAGATAGGCATAAAGGAAGTAACAGTAGTACCTGAGCAGGAAAATCCTGACGGAAACTTCCCTACCTGCCCATTCCCTAACCCTGAGATAAAGGAAGCCCTTGCAAAGGGACTTGAGCTTTGCAAGACAGTAAAGCCTGATCTTCTTCTTGCAACAGACCCAGACTGTGACAGAGTTGGTATCGCAGTACCTGACCCAGAGGGCAACTATGTTCTGTTCAGCGGAAATGAAGTAGGCGCAATGCTTCTCAAATACATTTGTCAGGAAAGAACAGCTCTTGGCACAATGCCAAAGAATCCTGTAGCTGTTAAGACTATCGTAACAACAGACATCTGCAAGAAGATAGCAGCAGAGTACAATGTAGAGCTTAGAGAAGTTCTCACAGGCTTCAAGTTTATCGGCGAGCAGATCGGTTTCCTTGAGAAAGAGGGACAGGACGACAGATATATCTTCGGATTTGAAGAGAGCTATGGTTATCTTGCAGGCTCATATGTAAGAGATAAGGACGCAGTAGTAGGCTCAATGCTCATTTGTGAAATGGCAGCATTCTACAGAACAAAGGGCATCTCACTGCTTCAGGCAAGAGAAGATATGTACAAGAAGTACGGCAACTATCTCCACAGCCAGAAGTCATTCCAGTGCGAGGGTGCAAGCGGAATGGAGAGAATGAAGGAGATCATGACAGATCTCAGAGCTAATCCACCTAAGGCTATTGGCGGACTCAAGGTAGTAGACATAGCAGATTATCTTGCATCTGAGGAAACAAACCTTGAAACAGGCGCAAAGACAGTTCTTACACTTCCAAAGTCAGATGTTATCGCATTCAAGCTTGAGCAGGGTGCAAGTGTAATAATCAGACCTTCCGGCACAGAGCCAAAGATCAAGGCATACTACACAACTATCGGCGACACAAGAGCTGATGCAGAAGCACAGGAAGAAAAGCTTATTGAAGATTTCAAGGGCATTCTTGGTTTCTAATAATTACTGAATATAGCGAAAGCAGGCGAGTCAGTTTTTTGACTTGCCTGCTTTTTTATTTGCTATATCCACACAATGCTTTGCGTTTCACAAACCATGTAGGAGAGCAGCGCAATTTCTGCAAGCAGAAATGCGACGTCCCGCTTCTCGTTTGCCTGTCCAATTCTACGTTATCCGCACAACGTTCGGCATATTTTTTCAAAACACTGTACGGCACAACATTTCCGCACACGACACGTCTACACAAATTCATGAATAATCAAACCTTACCGCTTCGAGCGGGCTGTCGAGGGCGCCAGCCCCTACAGAGTTTCAGGCAAATTCGCTGTGCCGCAAAATCGCTCCGCTCTTTGCGGATTTTACGTTGTGCTATGGGATGGAAAAAGCGGTGCAGAGTTTTGTGCTCCGACACCGCTTTGTTTTAATCACTACTTTATATTTCTTCTTTACTTTTTTTGCACCGCTTGGTAGACTTACGCCTATTGAGGCTCTGCCTCAAGCTCCGCAAGGGACTCTGTCCCTTGACCCTGCAAGCCCTCTAACGCCGGGCTTGAGCCTGCGTTTTATCTCTCGCTACGCTCGGTGTTGACTTTTACTTTATGCTTGTGATTTGTTCGGTTTGGCTATGCCATTCCTCACTCCTCACTCCTCACTTTAACCGAGAAGTTTATCCGCGATCGTATCCAACCAGCCGCCCTCGACTTCTTCTATCTCACCATTATCGCAAGCTTTCGCAAACTTCGAGTCTATAGGCATTTTCGCCACAGCGTCGATACCAAACTTCACTGCCGCTTCGTCCACATGGCTCTCACCATAGATATTATGCTTCTTTCCACAATCAGGACACTCAAAATATGACATATTCTCCACTATTCCAAGCACCGGTACTTTCATCATATCCGCCATATGCACCGCTTTCTCGACTATCATGAAAACCAATTCCTGTGGCGAAGTGACGATAACTATGCCGTCAACCTTAATGGATTGAAAAACTGTCAGTGGCAC
Organism: Ruminococcus sp. CAG:57; assembly: GCF_000435935.1. Taxonomy (NCBI): domain Bacteria; kingdom Bacillati; phylum Bacillota; class Clostridia; order Eubacteriales; family Oscillospiraceae; genus Ruminococcus; species Ruminococcus sp. CAG:57. Next base: position 62,268 of record NZ_FR890716.1, read on the forward strand.
GTCGCCTGTTCCAGGTGGCATATCTATAAACATCACGTCAACGTCGTTCCATGCCACATCTGTCCAAAACTGCTTCACTGCACCTGCGATAACAGGTCCACGCCATACAACAGGGTCAGTTTCATTCTCAAGCAGCAGATTAAGGCTCATTATCTCGATACCAGTCTTGCTCACCGCAGGGATAATGCCATACATATTGGTATTAGCTCTCTCGTGGATATTAAACGCTGTCGGTATAGACGGGCCTGTTATGTCAGCGTCCAGCACAGCGGTCTTAAAACCACGTCTTTGTGCCGTTACTGCAAGCATACTTGTCACCAAAGACTTGCCTACGCCACCCTTTCCACTCATTACTGCATATACCTTTTTCACAGAGCTCGCAGCATTAAGCTCCTCTTTCAAGCTCTTTTTATCAGAGCATTTTGAAGCACAGTTTTCGCAATCATGTGTGCAGCCTTCGCTCATAGAATCATTCCTTTCAAGGCATTACGCCTTTATTTACTATGTTAAGTATATCACTTTGACCGTGAAAAGTCAACCAATACTGACTTTTCACCCAAAGCACTGCTGCCGCATAAAATAAAACAGCCCTGCACCTTGTAACAAAATAGATACTTTGGTATAATACCCCGATAATAAGGCAATAATAGGAACAAGCAGGAGCAAAAGCCTGCAAATCAAGGCGAAAGCCCATAGAATAGGAGTGTTTACAAGTGACTGTACACAGGGGCGATATATATTATGCAGATCTCAGCCCAGTGGTAGGCTCAGAGCAAGGCGGTATGCGACCGGTGCTGATAGTACAAAATGACATAGGCAATAAGCATTCACCCACAGTGATAGCAGCGGCAATAACGAGCCGCCTTGATAAAGCGAAACTGCCGACACATATAGAAGTTGGCGGTGGCACCTGCGGACTAGCGAAAGATTCCGTGGTATTGTTGGAACAGATCCGTACATTGGACAAGAAAAGGCTAAAGGAGAAAATGGGAACACTTGACGTAAGCTCCATGTCCGCAGTAAATTCGGCATTATCAATAAGCTTTGGATTAAAGCTCTAGTTAAATGAGGAATGAGGAGTGAGGAGTGAGGAGTGAGGAATGGCATAGCCAAACCGAACAAATCACAAACACCAAATAAAGAACAAAACAAAGCGGTGTCGGAGTGAAAACTCTGCACCGCTTTTCTATATCCCCAAAAATCCGTAGGGGCGGTCAAAAACCGCCCTTCTAAAAATCATATCAAACCTATCTGAGAATATCAGAGTGCGGCAATAATAATTCCTCACTCCTAACACCCAACTCCTCACTAATCACGACCCTGTGAAAAGGCAGATTGTAAGCCGCATAATCAGTTATGCCCTTGCCCTGATTAGGATTAGCCTTTGAGTAAACAGCGTCACAACAGAATAATACAACAAGTATCACACACGCCGCAAACCTTGCCTTGAATGGTATCTTCTTCAAAAGATCATCAAAAAACGGTGCCATGATGTATATTCCTGCACAGCCTGCAAAGCCAAATATCAACGCTCCCTCAAGACATATCCTGCCATTGATGTTGCAGAAATATCCCGTGTAATCCCAATATTTCATGTGCTTGAACGTTTCAAGATACCAGCTCGTTACGTATTCGACCACCGAGCATAACCCCACGACAAGGAAAAAAGTCGCCACATGGTGGTCTATGAACCGCTTCAGCAGTATGATACCGCACACACCGCCAAAACCATATATAGGAAGCCATGGGCCAAACATGGTTCCTCGATTGACGAAAACTCCGTCCTCAACGATGTGTATGCCCACTTCCCATATCCAACCTATAAATGCGAATATGAAAAACAGCAGTATATACGTCATGAGTGTATAGTTTCTGTGATAGTCACGGTGAACTATAGTCTTGTTGGCAAATCGGCTGAAATGCGCCTTTCTGTCTACCGCAAGACCGGGGTATTGCTCAAATTCCCGCAGATCGTCAAGCGTCAGCGTTCTCTCCATTATTCATCGCCCCCATTCTCATTATTTTCAGGCACTTTTATCGTGCATATCGGTATGCTTCTAACAATGTCCGGATTTTCGCCCTTTTGTGCAGCTTCCTCAGCCATAAGCTCTTCCAGAAGGTCAAGGTCAAGCAGCTTGTCATTAAGCTCCTCATAGCCCTCTATCTTGTTCTTGATAGCCTCACGCCTTAGCTGTAAATACACCTCTGCGTCTATCGCAGTTGTATATGGGTTAGACCAGAATACTCCCACCGCACCGAACGATATGCTCGAAAGCAGTGTCCAGCCTATCATAGAAAGATCCACCTTAAAAAGCTGCCACTTGTATCCCCTAGTCATGGCGATAGAAAGCTTTATTGCCTTTCTCGTCTTGATGTTAGGGTTTTCCGCACATATGAACGGCACCATTGAATAGGCATAATGTTTTATAGGATATCCCACGATAGTAAACGCCCATAAGGTCTGATATATGCTGGTTACAAACATAGTCCTTGCAGGGTGAAGCGTTCTCTCGCGGAAAAGAAAGCCTAGTCTGCCTATCTTCGTTTTCTTGTATGTGTGATTTTCAAGGAAAAATCTTCTCTCACATACCCAAAGCACATTAACTATGAATATGGTGAACATCAACTGGAAAATAAAATACACGAATGAAACTATAGTATCCCATGTGGATTTTTTTCCTAAAACATTCATTATCGCCGTAAGCAATGAAAACTGATAGGAATTAGAGCTTGTTGCACTGTCAAAATAAACCGAAGCAGAGGCTGTAAAATTATTGAGCCTGTCATTAAGATAGGTCTGTGCCTTTTCCTTTGCATTTCGGCTAAAAGAAAAAGCGTCTGCCAGTGCTTCCAGATTAGAAGTATCGTTTGATGAACCAAAAAACGTGACTTCCTTTGAATTTAGCCCGTCAACTCCGTATTTTTTATAAGCGTCCAGCCACTTTTTTACAGCGTCAGGATTATCTATCTGCCACTTGTCACTGACCTGCTCTGCCGTAAGATCATTTTTAACCATATCCTCAATGATCTCTTCCTTATCTTCGGCGTCATATTTAAGATCAGCAACGTGAGAATTATCATAGCTTGACATATTCTGCGTGGTCGAGCCATATTCTCCTGCAATAAATACCATTATGAAGCACACTGCTATGCAGGCGATATAATTTCGCTTCACCCTGCCTTTAGCCGACTGCTTTATTTTTTTTCGGTCAAGCTTTATGACCACCGGCTTATCTTCATTTTTCTTCATCTAAAACTATGCCCCCGACGGGACATATCCTCCCTTCACACATACCACTTAACAAAACACTACATAATCAACAATAAATCGACTATTTAATTATATCTTTTTTTTGTGAATATGTCAACGATTTTGAGATCAAAACAAGCTTATTTTAAGATAGTTTTAAGTTTACGTTTAAAACGCCAAACTTTTTTTGCATATTTTCATCTGCAATGTAGAAAATAACATCAAATGACGATATTCATCAATAGGAGTGATAAAATGAAAGCCACTAAGCTTATGAAAACCTCACCCTCTGTCATCTCTTTCGCAGCCATAGGCGGCAAGAAAGAAAACGAAGGACCTTTGGGCGACTACTTTGACAAAATAAATGACGATCCCTATTTATCCACAGATAGCTTTGAAAAGGGCGAAAGTCAGCTTCAAAAGCAGGCAGTGCTTCACGCTTTGGATAAAGCCGCCCTCTCCCCCGAGGATATAGACGTGCTTTTCGGCGGTGACCTGCTAAATCAGTGTGTCGGCACTACCTATGGCGTAAGAGCCTTTGAAATGCCCTTTCTCGGCATTTACGGAGCCTGCTCCACCATGGCTGAGGGACTTCTCCTCGCCTCTCTTTTCGTTGACAACGACCTCGCAAAAAAAGCAATGGCGGTCACATCTTCCCACTTCTGCACCGCTGAAAGACAGTACCGCTTTCCCCTCAACTACGGTGGACAGCGCACTCCCACATCTCAGTGGACAGCCACAGCCTCAGGCTCATTGGTGGTTGCCCCCTCGGACAAGCCCCCCTACATCAGGGGCTGTACTATCGGAAAAATAGTTGACTGGGGCGTGAGCGATGCCAACAACATGGGTGCAGCCATGGCACCTGCAGCCTTTTCCACCATAAGCACATTTTTCACCGACACAGGCATGACCCCCTCCGACTTCGATTATATTGTCACAGGCGACCTTGGCAAAGTTGGAAGCCGTATTCTCTGTGAGCTTTTCGGGCGTGAAAATATAAATATCCGTGACAATCATAAAGATTGCGGCATGATGCTCTATGACTTTGACGAGCAGGATATCCACGCAGGGGGAAGCGGCTGTGGCTGTGCAGGAAGCGTTCTGTGCGGCTATTTTCTCCCGAAGCTCCGTGCAGGTGAAATAAAAAATATCCTCTTTGCTGCCACGGGTGCGCTAATGTCACCAACAGTAAATCAGCAAGGGGAATCTATCCCCTCTATCTCACATCTCGTGTGGCTGTCAGGGGAAAAAGATATGAAAGGAGCAATCTAATGGACTATCTATGGGCTTTTCTTATAGGAGGTCTTTTTTGTGCCATAGGACAGGTGCTTATGGACTTCACAAAACTGACCCCCGCACGAATACTGGTGGCATACGTCACAGGCGGCGTGCTTCTGGGTGCGCTGGGACTTTATAAGCCACTTATAGACCTCGCAGGCTGTGGCGCAACTGTCCCTCTCACGGGCTTCGGCTATCTTCTCTATAACGGTGTCCGTGAACAGATAGATAAAATAGGCTTCCTAGGCATTTTCACAGGGGGACTTACCGCCTCCGCCGCAGGTATAACTGCAGCCATGACATTCGCCTTTATCTTTTCGCTTTTCTTTAAAAGCTCAGCAAAAGAATAGTTTTATCTTGACAAACCCCAAACCCAGTGGTATTATAAAGATATGTAAATTGGGGGTGCAGAATAATGTACAAACAGATATATCCCGTCATAGGCGACGAAAAAACCTGCCCTTTTATGTGGTAGGTCTGGGACTTGAAAGCTGGCAGTTTCCAATAAAACGTGCAGATGGCTACGAGTACCCACAAATATTTTTGTCACGCTCAGGGGAGGGCGAGGTCATAATAAACGGAGAAACCACAAAAATACCGCCCGATACTGTTTTCTATATCCCCCCATTCTGTCCTCATGAGTATCATGCGCTAAGCGATGCGTGGTATCTGGATTGGATAGCCTTTTCCGGCTCACAGGTCATTCCCCTCTTGGAGCAGTGGAAGCTTAATAAGTTCACCGCCATTCAAGGGGTAGATATGGACAGATTACGCCGTATCATAACACGCATCTATTATACTCTGAAAAGTGATAAGCTTTATGGCAATCATTACGCTTCAGCACAGCTTTACGACTTTCTTATAGAATATCGTAAAATAGCTGATAACAGGCTTTCGTCATTTTATACCGCACAATCTGTTGCCTTGGCAGACGTATTGCAGTATATTGAAGAGCATTATCCGGAGCAAATAAAGCTTAACGAGCTTGCAAAAATCGCAGGAGTATCCGAGCAGCACTTATGCAGACTTTTCAAGAAAAATTTTCAGCTCAGACCTATGGAGTATCTTGCGCAAGTAAGGGTACAGCACGCAAAGGATCTGCTTGTGTATTCCAACAAGACCATAGGTGAGATATCAGATGAAACGGGCTTTCAGGACGGATCTTATTTCTCCGTGGTATTCAAACGGTATGAAAATATGACTCCGGGAGAGTATCGGAGAATAAAGGTGTAGGCAAAGTGAGAAGTGAGGAGTGAGGAATGGCATAGCCAAACCTAGCAAAGAGCCACTACCAAGTAGAAGAAACACAAACTAAAGCAAATAACAAAGCGGTGTCGGAGTAAAAAATCTGCACCGCTTTTACTATCTCATTTTAAAACCCCACCCCGCAAAGAGCGAAGCGATTTTGCGGCGGTAGAATTTGCGAACAAAAAAAGAGCGGTCAAAACCGCCCTTTTAAAATCATATAAAACCTATCCGAGAATATCAGAGTAAAAGCAAGAATAATTCCTCACTCCTAACTCCTCACTACTTAGAAAGCAGCTTCTTTATTCTCTCCATAGCCTCAACAGTTCTGTCCTTGTCACCAAAAGCAGTAAGTCTGAACCAGCCTTCGCCGTTCTTGCCAAAACCTGCGCCAGGTGTGCCAACAACATTTGCATTCTCAAGAAGATAATCAAAGAACTCCCATGAACCCATGTTGTTAGGGCATTTCAGCCAAATGTATGGCGAGTTCTTGCCGCCTGTGTACTTGATACCAAGCTCGTCAAGTGTGAAAGCCATTACCTTTGCGTTGTTCTGATAGTATTCAATGTTGGCTCTTGTCTGTTTCTGACCCTCCTCAGTGAATACAGCCGCAGCAGCACACTGAACAGGATATGATACACCGTTGAACTTTGAGCCTTCACGTCTGCCCCAAAGCTGAGCGATAGATACTTCGCTGCCGTCAGATGCCTTAACAACAAGCTCGTGTGGGATAACTGTATATCCGCATCTCATACCGGTAAAGCCTGCTGTCTTTGAAAGTGAGCACATCTCGATAGCACATTCCTTTGCACCCTCAACAGCAAAAATACTTCTTGGTACGTCCTTTTCGGTAATGAATGCCTCGTATGCAGAATCGTAAATGATGATAGCGTTGTTCTTCTTTGCATAGTCTATCCAAACTTTAAGCTGCTCCTTAGTGTAAACAGAACCCGTTGGATTGTTAGGTGAGCAAAGATAAATAATGTCGCACTTTACGTTCTCGTCAGGCATAGCCGCAAAGTTGTTCTCCTCGTTTGAATCAGCATAAATTACCTTTCTGCCGTTCATAAGGTTTGTGTCAACATATACAGGATATGCAGGGTCTGTGATAAGCACTACATTGTCGTCACCGAAAATGTCAACAATGTTTCCGCAGTCAGACTTTGCACCGTCGTTTATCCTGATGTCGTCAGCAGGAATGTCAACACCGAAACTCTTGTAGTAGCCTGCAACAGCCTCTTTCAGGAAGTCATATCCTGCACCGCTGTCCTCATAGCCCTTGAATGTTTCCTTGACGCCCATTTCGTCAGCACCCTTTTTCATTGCCTCAACAACGCACTTTGCGATAGGCTGAGTAACGTCGCCGATACCCATTCTGATAATGTCAGCCTCAGGATGAGCCTCAGTGAAAGCCTTTACCTTCTTGGCAATGTTTATAAAAAGATAATTCTTTTCCAGCTTGAGAAAATTTTCGTTTATACTTGGCATAATTCCAACTCCTTTTCATTTTTGCGACCCGAAGTTTCACGGGTCAAACTTATAAAACGCACACAGCCGCAAAGCACATTCAAAACGCTCTGCGGCTGCCGCTTTTTTAACGCAGTGTCCGCTGCGAAATTTACATTACGATGTGACCTGAGAATACTGTTACAGCGTCGCCTGTAAGATATACAGCCTCGTCTGTGTATCTTATCTTAAGAGTGCCTCCCTTAAGTATAACAGATATTTCTTCGTCCTTTTTGCAGAATCCGTTAAGAACAGCCGCAACTGCTGCTGCACAAGCACCGGTGCCGCAAGCCCAAGTTTCGCCGGAGCCTCTCTCCCATACTCTCATCTTGAGTGTGTGGTCATCGATCACCTTGATGAACTCAGCGTTCACTCTCTCAGGGAATATCTTGTCATGCTCGAACTCAGGACCTACCTTGTCAATGTCAAGGCTGTCAACATTGTTCATGAATACAACAGCGTGTGGGTTGCCCATTGAAACGCAGGTGATGTTGTAGTCATTTCCTGCAATGTTCACCTTTCTGTCAACTACCCTGCCGTTCTCGTCAGGCTCAAGTTCAACAGGAACAAGGTGAGGAGCAAGAATAGCCTTGCCCATGTTTACAGTAGCACCGCTTACCTCACCGTAGTGACGGATAAGTGAAACTGTCATGATACCCGAAAGTGTTTCGATAGTCATTTCGTCCTTGTCAACAATGCCGTTATCTCTCATGAACTTAGCAACGCATCTGATACCGTTTCCGCACATCTTGCCCTCAGAACCGTCAAGATTGAACATTCTCATCTTAGCGTCTGCGACCTTTGAACGGCAGATAAGGATAACACCGTCACCGCCGATACCGAAGTGTCTGTCAGACAGATTGAGTGCCAGACCCTCAGGATTGTCTATTCTCTGATCAAAGCAGTTGAAGTAGATGTAGTCATTGCCGCAGCCCTGCATCTTTGTGAACTCAAATGTCTGCTTTTCAGTTCTCATGTTGTTGATATCAACTATCTCAGTAGTTGACTCAGTGTATTTACTTCTGATAGATGCCGCAATAGCGTTTGCAGTGTCGATAGAAGTCAGACAAGGAATGTTCCACTCAACTGTCTTTCTTCTTATCTTAACAGAATCTCTTGTAGGTATTCTGCCCTTTGAAGAAGTAGAGATAACGTAAGCTATCTTTCCGCTCTCGATAAGCGTGAGAGTGTTGTTGTCCTCGTTCTCGTGTATCTTAGCCACTACCTCAGCGTCAATGCCGTGCTCATGAAGCACCTTAGCAGTGCCGTTTGTAGCGTATATCTTAAATCCAAGGTCAGCGAACATCTTAGCCGTCTGTGGTATCTCGCCCTTGTCAGAATCTCTGACAGTGATGAATACTCCGCCCTTCTTGCCAAGCTTATAGCCAGCAGCAGTAAGACCCTTATACAGTGACTCCTCGAGGGAGTTAGAAACTGCAAGCACCTCACCTGTTGACTTCATCTCAGGTCCAAGGTGGTTGTCAACGCCGATAAGCTTCTCGAATGAGAATACAGGAACTTTGACCGCAACATATGGTGAATTTCTGTAAAGACCAGTGCCGTAGCCCATGTCTTTCAGCTTTTCGCCCAGCATACACTTAGTAGCAAGGTCTACCATAGGAACGCCCGTTACCTTAGAGATATAAGGGATAGTTCTTGAAGAACGTGGGTTTACCTCGATAACATATATCTCGTCATGGTATGCAATATACTGAATGTTTACAAGACCCTTTGTGTTAAGTGCGATAGCAAGCTTCTTTGAGCACTCGATAATTCTGTTTATCAGGCTGTCAGAAACGTTCCATGCAGGATAAACTGCAATAGAGTCGCCTGAGTGGATACCTGTTCTCTCGATATGCTCCATGATACCAGGGATAAGGATATCCTCGCCGTCACAGATAGCGTCTATCTCAAGCTCAGTACCCATAAGATACTTGTCTATAAGTACAGGGTTCTCGATTCCCTGGTCGAGAATGATAGCCATGTATTCCTTGATATCGTCATCGTTGAATGCGATTATCATGTTCTGTCCGCCGAGAACGTAAGAAGGTCTCATAAGAACAGGATAATGTATCTTATTTGCAACTTCAAGAGCCTCGTCACAAGTCATAACAGTGAAGCCCTGAGGTCTCTTTATTTTCAGCTGTTCAAGCAGCTCGTCAAATCTCTCTCTGTCCTCAGCAGCGTCGATAGCGTCAGGAGGAGTACCAAGAATGTTTACACCATGTTCAGCCATGTGCTTTGTGAGCTTGATAGCAGTCTGTCCGCCGAATGCCACAACAACTCCAACAGGCTTCTCAACTCTGATGATGTTCATAACGTCCTCGTCAGTAAGAGGCTCGAAATAAAGTCTGTCAGCAGTATCAAAGTCAGTTGAAACTGTCTCAGGGTTGTTGTTTACGATAACAACGTCATATCCCTTTTCTTTCAAAGCCCATACGCAGTGAACTGACGCATAGTCGAACTCGATACCCTGACCTATTCTGATAGGACCTGAACCGAATACTATAACAGTCTTTCTGTCATGACCCCTGTTTGCAATGAACTCGCTTGCCTCGTCCTCGTTGTCATATGTTGAGTAGAAGTAAGGTGTCATAGCCGCAAACTCAGCCGCACAAGTATCAACCATTTTAAATACAGCATGAACAGGCTTTTCTATCTTCTTGCCGGTTATCTTCTCGATGACCTTATCAGTATAGCCTATCTTCTTAGCTTCAAGATAAGTTTCCTCGTTGAAGTCATTCTTGAGCGTCTTTTCCATGTCTATAAGCTTGCAGAGCTTGTAGAGGAACCACTCGTCTATCTTAGTGATGCTGTGTATCTCATCAACAGAAACGCCACGTCTGAGAGCCTCGTATACAACGAAAAGTCTTTCGTCTGTGCAGTCAGAAAGTCTGTCATGGATAGTTTTGTCATCAAGGTCAAGCATCTTAGGTGAGATAAGGCAGTCATGACCTATCTCAGCACCTCTTACAGCCTTCATTATAGCCTGCTCAAAAGTTGAGCCGATAGCCATAACTTCACCTGTAGCCTTCATCTGTGTGCCAAGCTCACGCTTAGCATAAACGAACTTGTCGAAAGGCCACTTAGGGAGCTTAACAACAACATAGTCCAGTGCAGGCTCAAAGCAAGCATAAGTCTTGCCTGTTACAGCATTCTTTATCTCGTCAAGAGTATATCCGATAGCTATCTGAGCTGCAACCTTAGCGATAGGATAACCTGTCGCCTTAGAAGCAAGTGCGGAAGAACGTGAAACTCTAGGGTTTACCTCGATAACAGCATACTCGAAGCTGTCAGGGTTAAGAGCGAACTGACAGTTGCAGCCACCCTCTACTTTAAGAGTATCGATTATCTTCAAAGCTGCGGAACGGAGCATCTGATATTCCTTATCGGCCAGCGTAACAGCAGGAGCGATAACGATAGAGTCGCCTGTGTGAACACCAACAGGGTCAAAGTTCTCCATTGAGCAAACAGTGATAACGTTGCCCTTAGCGTCTCTCATTACCTCGAACTCGATCTCTTTCCAGCCTGCGATACATTTCTCAACAAGCACCTGAGTGATAGGTGAAAGATAAAGACCATTCCTTGTGATCTCTTTCAGTTCTTCTTCATCATTAACGATTCCTCCGCCAGTACCGCCAAGGGTAAAAGCAGGTCTGATGATAAGAGGATAACCGATACCAGGCTGATTAGCGAAGTCTACAGCGTCCTCAACAGTATTAACGACCTTAGACGGGATACATGGCTGACCGATAGACTCCATAGTGTCCTTGAACATCTGTCTGTCCTCAGCCTTGTCGATAGTTTCAGGGTTAGCACCAAGAAGCTTAACATTATACTTGTCAAGGAATCCCTCCTTAGCAAGCTGCATAGAAAGCGTAAGACCCGTCTGACCGCCAAGGGTAGAAAGCAGGCTGTCAGGACGTTCTTTTTTGATAACTCTCTTAACAGTTTCAAGAGTAAGCGGCTCAATGTATATCTTGTCAGCCATAGCATTGTCCGTCATGATAGTAGCAGGGTTAGAGTTTATAAGAATAACCTCCAGACCCTCCTGCTTGAGCGCACGGCAAGCCTGTGTACCTGCATAGTCAAACTCTGCAGCCTGACCTATAACGATAGGACCCGAGCCGATAACGAGAACTCGTTTTATATCTTTATTTAAAGGCACTTAAATTCAATCCTTTCTGAAAAGTTTAGGGAAACGCTGAAAGTGAGGAGTGAGGAGTGAGGAGTTATCCCTTCTCACACTCTCGAAAACCGCACCCAGCAGCCCTCTGTGTTAAAGCTTAACGACCTCAGTAAAACATAATGTAGGGGCGAACAGCGTTCGCCCGTTCACTATCACGACCGCCCCATATAAAAGCCGCTCGAATAATGAACACTACAATAGTCATGTCAAACACATTCCGTCAGCCACGGGCGAACACTGTTCGCCCCTACTGTTGCAGAAACTGAGATCAATAATTTCTATACTTCAAAAAAATCAGAGCTTATTTCTTATTCTCATCAATGAGCGCAATAAACTCATCAAACAAGAAGTCAGTATCATGCGGACCACCACAAGCCTCTGGGTGGAACTGTACAGAAAATGCAGGCTCGTTGAGATATCTGATACCCTCACAAGTGCCGTCATTGGCATTTACATAAAGCACCTTTGCTTCACCCTCAGGGAGCGAATCGTTCTCTACTGCATATCCATGGTTCTGTGATGTTATGTAAACTCTGCCTGTTTCAGTGTTCTCAGCAGGCTGGTTCGCACCTCTGTGACCATACTTCAGCTTGTGTGTCATCGCACCATGTGCAAGCGCCAAAAGCTGATGACCCAAACAAATTCCAAAAGTAGGTATCTTCATCTCAGAAAGCTTTTTAAGCTCCTCTATTATCTCCACATTCTCCGCAGGATCTCCAGGTCCATTTGAAAGCATTATGCCGTCAGGTGCAAGCTCCTTTATCCTCTCTGCCTTAGTGTATGCAGGAACAACAGTTACCTCGCAGCCTCTCTTAACAAGCTCTCTTCCAATGTTGTGCTTTGCACCAAAATCATAAAGCACTACCTTTCTCTTGACCTCTCCCTCAGGCTCGAATGTTTTCTCCTCCGAGCAGGTCGTGTTCTTTACAGCCTCAACTATCGTGTAGTTCTTAAGATCTGTCAAGCCGAAACTTGAACCCTCAGGAACGATCTTTCCGTTCATAACACCCGACTCACGAACTATTTTTGTGAGCTGACGAGTGTCGATACCGTAAAGACCAACGATGTTATGCTGCTTTAAAAAAGTGTCAAGATCACCCTCACAACGGAAGTTGCTAGGCTCTTGACACCAATCTCTAACAATATAAGCTTTAACATGAGGACATTCACTTTCAAAATCCTCAGGAATAACGCCATAGTTACCAATTAACGGAAATGTCTGAACAACTATCTGTCCGTAGTAACTAGGGTCAGTAAGTGTTTCGAGATAGCCTGTCATAGCCGTAGTAAAAACAATTTCGCCAATAGCTTCGCCAGCTGCGCCGAAACTTTTACCCTCGAAAATAGTACCGTTCTCCAAAATCAGATACGCCTTCTGCACTATAAGCTCCTCCTTTTTCACGCAAATTTTTACGATTACTATTATAACACAACCGCCTGCCTTTGTAAAGGCTTTTAACACTTTTTTTAGTTTTTATTTTTCAGCGTAAAATAAAAAACGAGCAGACTGAAGTCCACTCGTAAAAACCTTATTCCGCAGCTACAGATACAGCCCCGCTTTTCTGTTCACGTTCTCTGAAAATAAGTCCGAAAACAAACCTCACTATAGGGCCTGCAAAGAAAAGCTGCCAGCAAAGAGCCATAGGAAAGTTCATAGCCGTTGTTTCTAACCATACCGCAATTACCTCCCTGCCTGCGTCCTTAAAAAGCAGCGTAGCCGCAAGGCTCATGAGTGGGCACATAAAAATAACAGAGATAACAGATATGGCAAGCACAAGATGAAAAGGATTATCCTTTCTCACATCAACAATGCTGAAAGCCTTTTTCTTTGCTATCTTTCCCACAGCAAAAAAGTCAAGAACAAAAGCTATCGGAGCCATTATCACAAGCTCGTGAAAAGCCTTGAGAAATACGGCATTTGACATTCCGCCCATGTTGAGTGCAATGTTGTAGCATATCATGGCGTATACCATCACAAACACCATCAGCACCGTAAAAACTATCTCCTGAAACAAATTCTTTGGCATAAAAAAATCCTCCTTATGATATCAAACCTACAGCCCTTTCGCAGACGCTGTGTTGTTCGTTATCATTCAGAGAATGTGCGTTTCCAATATAAACCTGTCCTAACAATATTCTATTGCTGTATGCCTTACTTATTTATTTTACCATATTTTAAGCCTGCCGTCAATTATCCAAACAGACAGAATATTTTCAAAAATGCAGGACAAAAAATATATTTTTACACAAAAAAACAGGCAGACCAAAGCCTGCCCGTATTAAAATGACCCAATATAATCTGTAGGGGCGAACAGCGTTCGCCCGCTTTTACGGCTTATGCAAAGCCTATTTTCTCTTTTTCAACGCCGCTTTAAGCCCTCCCATGATAACATCTCTCGCCTTAACAGCGTCCTCCTTGTCAAGAGGTGGCGTGTCACCAAGAGGATAATCTATACCGAGCTGCTCATACTTTACCTTGCCCATAGTGTGATAAGGCAGAACGTCAAGAGCTTTCAGCGTCTTTAGCTGAGAAATAAATTCACCCAGCCTGAAAAGATATTCTTCCTTGTCCGTGATACCCGGCACAACAACATGACGTATCCATATAGGCACGCCATGCTCCGACAAAAACTTCGCAAACGCAAGAATGTTGTCATTGTAATGCCCCGTAAGCTTCTTGTGTTCCTCACGGTCAATATGCTTGATATCCAGCATAACAAGGTCAGTACATTTGCAAAGCCTTTCAAACTTTTCCGTGCTGTCAGGCGTAAAAGTGATGCCCGAGCTGTCAAGACAGGTGTGTATCCCCTTTTTCTTAGCCTTTTCAAAAAGCTCCGTCACAAAGTCTATCTGTACCAAAGGCTCACCGCCCGTGCAGGTAATTCCGCCATTTTTCATGAACTCTTTTACCGAGTCATATTCCGCCAGCAGACTTTCAACCGTCCTTTTCGTTCCTGTACCTATCTTCCAAGTATCAGGATTGTGGCAGTAAAGACACCGCATAGGACAGCCCTGAAAGAAAATAACAAACCTTATCCCCGGTCCGTCCACCGTACCAAAGCTTTCCGTAGAATGTATAAATCCCTCCATGGGATATCCCTCCTTTTTTATTTCGCATGAACGCACGCCCGTTCAGCCTGCACAAACCATTCTGTAGGGGACGGCGCCCTCGACGTCCCGTTTCTGCTCGCTCACAAATTTATATCACCGCACAGCTATCCACAAAAAGTAACAAACGAGCGGCAACTCTCATCCACATAAAACAAGAAGTTCCATGTAAGACGACGCCGACCGCCCGTGTGCATATTATCCGCAAAGAAACTCATTCTATGCGGCAAAGCTCAAATTAAAGGCTCTTGTGGAACGTTCTTGAAATAACGTCGTCCTGCTGCTCCTTAGTAAGCTTTACGAAGTTTACAGCATAGCCTGAAACTCTGATAGTGAGCTGTGGATACTTCTCAGGGTGAGCCTGAGCGTCCAGAAGAGTTTCTCTGTTAAGTACATTTACATTAAGGTGATGACCGCCTTTTTCAGCATATCCGTCAAGAAGTCCGATAAGGTTGTCTACCTGTGCCTCTGTTGGTTCAAAGTTTGCCATAGTATTACATTCCTTTCTTAGTATTTATGGAAAACAAGCGGAGAACGAACCTCCGCCGTTTTCTAAAATAGGGAGTTAATCTTCATCTCTGTCAACAGCGTCCTCTTCTGTAGGCTGACAGCAAGCCGTCTTGCCGTCACCGCCACAATCGGAAGTGCTGTAAGTTTTAACGTTCAGACCTTCTTCAGTTTCGTCAATGTCTATCGTAAGATGACCCTGACCGCCCATCATAAGTCTGTCAATGACGTCAACAAGCTCGTTTACCTGAGCCTCGTCCTCGTCCTTTTTAACATTAAACCCCATCTTCGTTAAGCTCCTTAGCTATGCTTTCGATATCAAGGTCGCCCATGAATACCTTGTCGTCCTTGCCAAGAGCGTCAGGAATGATAGAGAATGTGTTTGAGATACCGTCCTGAGCGTGTCTGAATGGCAGCTTAGCAACTGAAGAAAGTGATGCAGAAGCGCCGTGAGTATCTCTGCCGTGCATTGGGTTAGCACCAGGAGCAAGAGGCACACCGATCTTTCTTCCGTCAGGTGTAGAACCAGTCTTCTTACCATAAACAACGTTAGATGTGATAGTAAGGATAGACATTGTAGGAACACCATCTCTGTATGTGTGGTGCTTTCTGATCTTGTCCATAAATGTTCTAACGAGGTCAACTGCGATCTTGTCAACTCTCTCGTCGTTGTTACCATACTTAGGGAAATCGCCCTCAACTTCGTAGTCAGTTACGATTCCGTCCTCATCTCTGATGCACTTTACCTTAGCGTACTTGATAGCAGAAAGTGAGTCAGCAACAACTGACAGACCTGCGATACCTGTAGCGAAGTATCTCTTAACATCTCTGTCATGAAGAGCCATCTGAACTCTCTCATAAGAATACTTATCGTGCATATAGTGGATAACGTTCAGTGTATTTACATACAGACCAGCCAGCCACTCCATCATATCGTCATACTTAGCCATTACATCATCATAATCGAGGTAATCGCCTGTAACCGGACGATACTTAGGACCTACCTGTATCTTAAGTCTTTCGTCAACACCGCCGTTGATAGCATAAAGCAAGCACTTAGCAAGGTTAGCTCTTGCACCGAAGAACTGCATTTCCTTACCGATCCTCATTGAAGATACGCAGCAAGCGATAGCGTAGTCGTCACCGTGTGTAACTCTCATAAGGTCGTCGTTCTCGTACTGGATAGCAGAAGTCTTGATAGAAGTCTTAGCACAGAACTTCTTGAAGTTTGCAGGAAGCTTTGTGCTCCACAGAACTGTCATGTTTGGCTCTGGTGCAGGACCAAGGTTCTCAAGTGTGTGGAGATATCTGAATGAAGTCTTTGTTACCATTGGAACGCCGTCGATAGAAACGCCGCCGATAGACTCTGTTACCCAAGTTGGGTCGCCTGAGAACAGTGAGTTGTACTCAGGTGTTCTAGCGAACTTAACAAGTCTGAGCTTCATGATGAAGTGGTCAACAAGCTCCTGAGCCTCCTGCTCTGTGAGGATACCTCTGTCCATATCTCTCTTGATGTAGATATCAATAAATGTAGAAGTTCTGCCAAGTGACATTGCCGCACCGTTCTGCTCCTTAACAGCAGCAAGGTAGCCGAAGTACAGCCACTGGATAGCTTCCTTAGCGTTCTTAGCAGGACGTGAGATATCATAACCGTAGATCTCGCCAAGCTTCTTGAGTTCGCCAAGGGCTCTGATCTGCTCAGAAAGCTCTTCTCTGAGTCTGATGTTCTTAGAAGTCATTCTTACCAGTGAGGTAGCAAGCTGATCCTTCTTGTCCTCAACGAGATAGTCTATACCATAAAGAGCAACTCTTCTGTAGTCGCCTATGATTCTTCCTCTGCCGTAAGCGTCTGGAAGACCTGTGATGATAGCAGCGTGTCTGGCAAGCTTCATCTCAGGTGTGTAAGCGTCAAAAACGCCCTGATTGTGAGTTTTTCTATATTCAGTAAAGATCTTTACAACTTCAGGATCAACTGTGTAGCCGTTCTGCTCGCAAGCATTCATAGCCATTCTGATACCGCCGAAAGGCTGAAGAGAACGCTTGAAAGGCTTGTCAGTCTGGAAACCAACGATCTTTTCAAGATCCTTGTTAAGGTAACCAGGGCCGTGTGAAGTGATAGTAGAAACGATCTTAGTGTCCATATCGAGAACACCGCCGGCTTCTCTCTCCTTCTTTGAAAGCTCCATTACCTGTTCCCAGAGCTTAGTAGTTGCTTCTGTAGGGCCTGTAAGGAAGCTGTCGTCACCGTCATATGGTGTGAAGTTCTTCTGGATAAAATCACGAAGATTGATAGAAGTGTTTGACCATCTGCCGGGCTTAAAGCCTTCCCATTCGTCATAAAACTGTCTTTCCATTTTATACTCTCCTGACATAAGATTTCGGGCAGCACATATTACCTCAATATTCTGTATTGCATACCTATTAATAATACTACCGCTCGTATGTTAAAATAATAACATACTTCAAAATCAAAGTCAAGTCACATTCAGAAATATTACTCTTACGCCATACTTCTTTCATATGTTAGAATTGGTTACCCAATTCACGGAAAATTATTTGAATAAAAAAAGTGATCGCCTCCAAAAAGCTCAAACATTTTTTGCAACAAAAGCGGTGCAGAGCATTCCGCTCCGACACCGCTTTGTAATTGATTTTTTGCAATTCTTCTATTGCTTTTCTGCACCGCTTAGTAGGCTTGCACCTATAGAGGCTCTGCCTCAAGCTCCGACAGGGCTTTGCCCTGTACCTTTTGCTATCTTCGCTCGTGGGTGCTTTTACTTTGTGTTGGTGATTTGCTCGGTATGGCGCTGCCATTCCTCACTCCTCACTTAAAAACTACGCTCTCTCGACTTTGAGCAGATTTGTCGTTCCACTCATTCCAAGCGGTACTCCTGCTGTAATAACGACAAGGTCGCCCTTCTTCAGATAGCCAAGCTCCACAGAACGCTCCAGAGCGTGTCTGATGAGTTCGTCAGTGTTTGTTTTCTCTTCGATAACGCCTGCTCTGATACCCCATGAAAGGCTGAGCTGATGATATGTTGTTTCGTCAGTTGTAAGTGCGATTATAGGACAGTTCGGACGGAATTTTGAAAGCGTTCTTGCTGTTGTTCCGCCCTTTGTTACTGTCAGGATCGCTACAGCATTAAGGTCATGGGCAGTTGTAACAGTAGCGTGTGAGATAGCGTCAGTGATAGATGAATTTCTCTCGTCTGCTCTTTTCTTGAAACGTGAGATATAGTCGATATCCTTTTCGGTCGTTTCTGCGATAAGGCTCATGGTCTTGACAGCCTCAACAGGATATTTACCTGCGGCAGTTTCCCCTGAAAGCATTATAGCAGACGAGCCATCATAAATAGCGTTTGCAACGTCGGTTATCTCGGCTCTTGTAGGACGTGCGTTTGTTATCATAGACTCCAGCATCTGAGTTGCTGTGATAACGTTCTTGCCTGCGTTGTAGGCTTTTCTGATAAGCTCTTTCTGGATAGCAGGTATCTGCTCGAAAGGTATCTCAACGCCCATATCTCCTCTTGCTACCATTATTCCGTCAGCAGCGTCAAGGATCTCGTCGATATTGGCAACACCCTGAGCGTTTTCTATCTTAGCGATAATTCTAGGATTGAACCAGCCAAGGCTCTGAGTAAATTTTCTAAGATAAATAACGTCAGCGCCTGTTCTTACGAATGAAGCTGCGATATAGTCAAATCCCATTTTTGCGCCAAATTCAAGGTCAGCCATATCAGCATCAGAAATGTAAGGCATAGAAAGGTTCACATCAGGTACGTTTATACCCTTGTGGTCAGAAACAACGCCGCCGTGAATTACTTCGCAGACGATATCAGTGTTGTCAACTCTCAGTGCTTTCAGCTCGATATTTCCGTCATTGATAAGTATTCTAGTGCCTACAGAAACGTCCTTTGGAAGCTGTGGAAATGTGATAGAGCAGATAGTTTCATCACCCTCCACTTCTCTTGTGGTAAGTGTGAACGTATCGCCGTCCTTGATAGTAACAGGCTTGTGATCCTTAAAGTTTTTAAGTCTTACCTCAGGTCCTTTTGTATCAAGAAGAGTTGCAATATTAACGCCAAGTTCTTCCCTTAGCTTGCATACAGTTTCAAAACGAGCCTTATGAACACTGTGGTCAGAGTGTGAGAAATTGAATCTCGCAACGTCCATGCCGTTTTTCATAAGCTCACGCATAATGTTTTCGTCATCTGTGGAAGGTCCGATAGTACATACGATCTTAGTTTTTTTCATTTTTACTCTCCTAACATACATTACTATTTCAACGCATTAGCGTTTTAATCCAAAAAACAAATCTTTTTCATTTATTATAACCGATTTTAACTTAATCGTCAATAGCACAATGTATAATTTGTGTAAAATTGAAAAACAAAATCATACATTTTTCAAAACAAAAAAACGGACGGTCTTAATAACCGCCCGTTCAACATCTTATCTTCCGAAGCAATCCTCGCAAAGCTCACGAAGATCCTTTGCCGCCTTTTCAATATCAGACTGAGAAACCACCGCAGAAACTACCGCAGCGCCGTCAATACCCATACCCTTAAAGTTCGGCACAGTTTTTTGATTAACTCCGCCTATTATTACGATAGGGATATCCACAGCGGCTCTTATTTCTACAAGTTGTTCCTTTGTGACAGCTCTTGCGTCTGTCTTTGTGTTGGTGGCATACATTGCACCAACGCCAAGGTAATCTGCACCGTCTGCCTGTGCTTTTTTAGCTTCTTCAAGAGTTGCCGCAGAAATACCTATTATCTTGTCCTCACCGAGGATTTTTCTTGCAACTGCACATGGCATATCGCTCTGTCCCAGATGAACGCCTGCACAATCAACAGCCTGTGCGATATCAAGTCTGTCGTTGATGATAAGCGGCACATTGTATTTGTCCGTTATCTTTTTTACTCTAACTGCAAGCTCATAAAACTCTCTTGAAGTGCAGTCCTTTTCTCTTAGCTGGATAACTGTACAGCCGCCTTTTACGCCCTCCTCTACCGACTGCTCGATAGTTTCGCAGGACATAAGTCCACGGTCAGTGCAGAGATAAAGCGTGTAGTCAATTTTCGATTTGTCCATTTTTTTACCCTCTTATCTTTTATCATAGAATAACTTCCATACCTGTCTTGTATGGCTTCAGACCTGCTTTTTCGTAAAATTTTCTTGCCGACGGATTACACTCCCACACGTTGAGAGTAACATTATAACAGCCCTGCTCCTTAGCGAATTTCTTCACCGCCTCGTAAAGTACCGAGCCGATATGCTGACCTCTGCAATTTTCATCAACGCACAGATCGTCGATATACAAAGTCTTTATATCCGTGAGAACATTGTCGCCATTATGCTCCTGAAACACACAAAAAGCGTAGCCCTTCATCACATCATTTTCATCAACTGCGGCAAATATAGGCTTGGTTTTATCCTTGAGCATATCTTTAAGCTCGTTATCAGTATACTTTTTCGCACCCTCTTTAAAAAGGTCAGGTCTGCCCTGCTGATGAACTCTCTCTACCTGATAGAGCAAGCTGTTCATTTGCGGTATATCCTTTTCACAAGCAAATCTTACGGTCATTTTTCATTCTCCTTTGTATGAAAAAGTATAATATGCAATGCAAACGGACGAACGCTGTTCGCCCCTGCAAGCAACATCACCACATAAAATTTAGTGGCATCACATTGATATGATACCACTAGATTTGAAATATTGCAATACTAAACTTCTTCTATCTTAGCCTTAGCCGCAAATACCTGACTATTCATTTTGCTGATTGCGTCAATGATAGAAATATGGAAGCTTCCTGAGCCTATCTCTCCAGCATTTTCATATGCGAACTCGCCTGCTATGCCCATGCTTGCAATGCCTGTTACAGCGGCGGTATACATATCGTCGCAAGCACCTGCGAATGAGCCTACAAGTCCTGTTGTCATACAGCCTGTGCCTGTTACCTTTGAAAGATATGGGTGACCGTTTGATATCCTTGCGACTCTTTTTCCGTCTGTTATAGTATCCACCGCACCTGTGATAGCTGCAACGCAGTTATACTTTGCGGCTGTTTTTTTCGCAACGGAAACAGGGTCGTTTTTCTCGTCAGCTTCCGAGGTGTCAACACCCTTTGTGGAAACTTCTAGTCCTGCAAGATATGACATTTCAGAAAGATTTCCTCTGAGTATGCTTATTTCCACATTTTCAAGTATACGCTTTGCAGTTTCATTTCTGAAATTTGATGCGCCTGCTCCAACCGGGTCAAAAACCACAGGAACGCCAAGCTCGTTGGCTTTCTTTCCGGCGGCTACCATTGACTCGACCGTTCTTGCATTGAGAGTACCCATGTTTATAACGAGAGCCTTTGAGATAGAAGTTATATCTGCTGCTTCTGCAATATCGTCTGCCATGATAGGTGAAGCGCCAATGGCGAGAATGCAGTTTGCAACGTCATTTACAGTAACATAATTTGTGATACAATGCACCAAAGGGCATATATCTCTTACCTTGTCTGCTGCTTTCGCACAGCTTTCAATTATAGAGCCCATTATGCTCTTACCTCCTTTGAGAAGCCAAGAAAATTATCAAATACTTTTGCCTTTTTAAGAGCTGTAACGATAACGATAGCAAGAACTGTACCGCCTGCACAGCTTACAAAGAAAGGCAGGATATAAACTGTTATTGCTGCGGCTGGTGCGCCAACGAGAAATCTTGCAACAGGATATGCAAGAAGTCCGCCGAGGACTGATGTGCCGAAAAGTTCGCCGACATAAGCGACAGGGAGCTTCTTTATGTACTTATAGAGCATACCTGCAACGAATGCGCCAACCATTGAGCCTGGGAACGCAAGGAGAGAGCCAAGTCCCAGAAGATTTCTGAGAAGTGCGGCTGTGAAGCCAACGCCCACTGCCCATGCAGGTCCAAGGAAAACTGCACCGATTATGTTTACAAGGTGCTGAACAGGTGCGCACTTTGAAGCGCCGATAGGGAACGAAACAAGCGAGCCTACCACTGCAAGGGCTACCAATACTGCTGCGAATACCAATTTGTGAATGTTTGTCTTTTTCATTTTTATTCCTCCATATCGTATCGCACCGCCGAACGAAAAAGAGCAAGTTATCCAGCGGCGCACAGACCATGGCTATGCTATCCGCTCACGGTCTGACGTAAATTATTTTCGGTCGGTGCTCCATTGCACCCTCTCACCCCGAAACACGGGTTCCCTCGCTGAATACTTTTTATGAAAAAGTTCGCAAGACGCTCCTCTTGCACATTACATTCTTTTTATATCTGCTCTCATGTAATTGTCCGATTTTTCGTACAATTGTCGAGCTGACATTCAATTTTTATATCATGCGGGCGAACGCCGTTCGCCCCTACATCGAGTTTTCTACTTCTCTGAGCAGAATTTCACTTCTTTGCCCTCGAGTATCATGTTTGTTGTTCTAACGGCACACATCTTGCCGCACATTGAGCAGGTATGTCTGTCGGCAGGTGGGGTCTGCTCAAAGAATCTTCTTGCCTTTTCACCGTCAAGTGCTATCTCGAACATTTCGTCCCAATCCATTTTGTGACGTGCCGCTGCCATTTTATCGTCGATATCTCTTGCACCCTTTACGCCCTTTGCAATATCTGCGGCATGGGCTGCTATCTTGCTGGCGATAATGCCCTCCTTAACGTCGCCAACGTCAGGAAGTCTGAGATGCTCGGCAGGGGTAACATAGCAGAGGAAGTCTGCACCGCTTGCTGCGGCTATTGCTCCGCCGATAGCTGATGTGATATGGTCATAGCCAGGGGCGATATCTGTTACCAGAGGTCCAAGTACATAGAAAGGTGCACCATGGCATATCTTCTTTTCCATTATCATATTTGCGGCGATCTCGTTCATTGCCATATGGCCAGGGCCTTCTACCATTACCTGAACGTCCTTTTCCCACGCTCTCTTTGTGAGGTTGCCAAGCTCGATAAGCTCGGAGATCTGAGCGGCGTCGGAAGCGTCTGCAAGACATCCCGGACGGAGTGCGTCGCCAAGTGAGATAGTTACGTCATACTCTCTGAGTATTTCAAGCACCTCGTCATAATACTCAAAGAATGGGTTTTCATTGCCTGTCATCATCATCCATGCGAAGAGCAGTGAACCGCCACGGGAAACGATATTCATTTTTCTTCCCTCACGTCCGA